>JBNMPQ010000065.1:0-11205 GCA_051276935.1 Oleispira sp.
CCATCAATAGCGAAGGCCTGATTCTTGATGAAGAAAATCAACTGACGATTGCTGAACTCAAAAAGATTGTTAAAAAAACGGGTAGAATCTACCTTTGCCAAGATGGCGATATGGACCCGTTGGAAGATCGCAGTGTGGGTTACTACAAGCTTGCACCGACCAATGGCGCACCGTTATTAGAAATTAGTGGTGTTAAGATGCACATCTCGAAGGGCACCGATCCTTTCACCAGCGCTTCAGAAATGGCTAAACAGGCGGTGAGTAAGGGCGATAAGGTTCTGGATTGTTGTAGCGGACTTGGCTATGCGGCGATTGCGGCTCATCGATTAGGTGCCAGTGAGGTACTGACCATTGAGCTTAGCCCTGAGGTGATGGGGTTACGCGCTCAGAACCCTTGGTCACAGGACTTGGGCAATGAAGGCATCATGCAGAAGCAGGGCAGCAGTTATACGTTGATTCAGACTATGTCTGCGACGTCTTTCGATGCGGTTGTTCACGATCCACCTCGCTTTTCTCTTGCCGGTGAACTTTACAGCGAAGAATTCTATCGCGAGATTTATCGAGTATTACGTCACGGCGGAAAACTGTTTCATTACACGGGTAATCCTCACGTTATAAAAACAGGCAGTAGTTTTGTTGATGGTGTGATTCGTAGGCTTAAAGCGGCGGGGTTTAAAAACGTGAAAAAAGTTGAACATTTGATGGGTGTGAGTGCACAGAAATAATTAAGCTTTCCTTCGTGTTTTTAATAATGCCATTAAGCAGATAAACAACATAAAACCATAAACACTATAAATAAACAAAAGAGGGGAGTGGCTGAAAAAGCTACCGCGTGAGTCTTTCCCGTAAGGAACGTCAACGATGAATCCGCCCGCTTGATTCATTTCACTTTGAAAAATAACCTTGCCGTTCGGCATCGCAACAATTGATGGGCCGTTGTTTAAAACATGCACTAATGGAAGTCGATTCTCTACGGCTCGCAGTATTGAGGCGTTGACATGTTGATAAGGTTGGTGGGTCGAACCAAACCAACCGTCACTTGATAAGGCGACAAAAATATCGGCAGTGGGCACTTTTGTTGTGGCGTCGGATACTGCTTCGGCAACAAACCTTGGAAAGATCGTTTCGTAGCAAATTAATGGAATAATGTTGAGAGTGTTTTCTTTCGATACACTGCTTTTCAACTCACTACTAAAGACCTGATGTGATTCTCCTTTTTCCATTTCGTTAAGAAACGAACCAAAAAAATCTTCAACCCAGTGTTTTAAAATAGGGATATCACTGGCGAAAGGAACGTATTCACCAAATGCAATACGTTTCATTTTTTGATACTGCCCAATCATCTGTCCCTGCTCTGAAAGCATAACAGCAGTATTGTATTGTTGTTTTACGGGAGGGCTTAAAACATCTTGGACTTGCTGAATATCTTGAAAAATTAAGTGTGTGTTGAGTGCGTTAATTTCACGGTGGTAAGCCTCCGCTACTGTTGGTTGGTCGAAGTACGCTTTATATTTTGCTTCGGGCCAAATAACAATTTCAGCCCCTGAACTGGCTAAGCGCTTAGTCATGGACATTTCTGGCGGGAAGGCGCGGCTGTAGCCTGGGGTGAGTACTTGTTTTTCTAGGCTAGGTATTTCGTTTGGCTGTACTAAACCAATGCGTACGGTGTCCCATTGTTCTATTTTTTCGTCCCATGCCAGATTAGAAGACCAGCCATAATAAAACCACGATGCTAACAACAGTAGAGCAACACCTAAGGGCCATTTGTTCTGATGAGTTTTTAACGAGCGAGAGGACGAAGTAGGTGTTGTTAAATATTGCAGAATAAATCGAAAAATAACAATATTCGATAAAGAAATAATGCCATCCAAACCGTAAACGCCTATAAACTCTGTCGCTTGTATTGCGATTAAAAACTGACTTTGGCTTTCACCCAAATAAGAGGTGAAAATCATTGGGTATAGTGAAAATATTGATACGACAACCAGTGGGAATAATAGATATTCATTCACGTTAATATGCTGTTTGATCGTATTAAATAATAACGTAATTAATGCGAAGAGTTGAGCGCAATACAACCAAAAAATTGAGGCGAATAATGTGCTTACTATGATGCCGTATCCTTTCGACAGCATTAAAAAATCAATCATCCAATAACTAGTGCTAATAGAAAAAGCCAAGCCTGATATTGCACCTAAAAAATAACTTTTTAAAATTCCCACGCTTTCAATGGCAATCAATAAGGGAATGAATCCCACCCAAGCTAAAGCGTAATGCTGTGGGCTAAGAAAAGGAATGGATAGCAGTACGCCCGATAAGGCTGATAACAACACTAATAAGCTAAATGAGAGGGAACTGCTGCGCATTTATTTATTTCCCCTTCACTGTATTGAGCGTTGGGTTTGAAAGGGCATCGAGTTGTTGATTTTTTTGGTGCGTATTTAGCTCAGGATTTTCTTTAATAACTTTGCGTTCGAGCAAGTAGCGAGTAATCGCTCGTTGCTTCCCAAATAATTGAGTGGCGATATCTTTACCTAAATAATAATTCTGTCGCGTCTCTTCCCTCAAAAACGCTTGTAACTTTTTGTGTGAATTCTGAGGATTATTCTCTATTAATCGGACTTTATTTGAAGCGTATTGCAGGTGGTAAAAGCTTACTAATACGTCGGTTAGTTTTTTAGCTTCGTGGGGTAGATGGGGAAAACTTTTAGAGATTAAGAAGCCGACACGTAATAATGCATTTTCGCTCATGTCTCGTGGCAGAGAATCCATTACTTTTGTTAATATACTGACTAGTTTAGGATTAATTAATAGCTCTCCTGTGCTAGTAAATTCGACTTTCGAGAGTATTTTTTCTGTTGATTCATAATCGAAGTGCCATTGCTGCGCCGATATCGTGTTGGGAAATAGTGTATTCGCCGCGATCGGATGCTGCCAGTCATCTGTCTGTTCGCTAGTTAACGTCGACGGTAAGTAACCGTGTATCGACCATAAGGTTACTGTCGCATAAACGAAAGCTATCAAACATAGCCATGAAACTCGATTAGGGGTGATCAAGTTGCATGTGGCTTACCTTAGCCAGTTCTTCTGGGTTGAAGCGTTGATGCATTAATTCGGTGAGTTGTGCTTGTTTTTGCAGTTTGCTGATCGACGCTTTTAGTATATTTTTCTTTGCGGTTAAAAAATCCTCATGACGTTGATTCCAGTTACTGACATCAACTGTCTGCTCGGCGTGAAGTTCCACTATCTCTGTGCGTTTTACTTCTTTCTCTTCGTCCGAGAGGTCTGTATCTTGTTCGATTTGAAGCATGTCGAACATATAATTTGCATTAGCGTCGGAGGTAGAAAACAACTTACTGGAAGTATCGCTACCAAGATATAATTCTCGTAATGATATGAGCTCACGATAATTTTCTTTGTATTCTTCGGTGCTGTTTTCGATTGCCTCTGATTCAGACGAATCAGTTTCGTATATCGCATTAAATTCCTTGCTAGCTTCAAGAAAGTTATAGTAGTTAACGACTATTTTAGCGACGTCGTCGCCAGCAATACCTGGTAACCCTTGTCTAATAATCATTTGAAGCTCGCCTAAGGCTTGCTCATCTAATTGCAGGCGGCTGTCATCAAGAGTGGCATTCAATGCGATCAGCGCTTCGTGATCAATAATGACATTATTTTGGTTATCTAATCTCACACTTTTTAACGCACTGTAGACAGACTTTTCAGAAAATGTTGCTGTTGATTTTTTTATAGGCGTTTCGGTCTGTTCTTCCCATTGCCATTCAGTTGCAACTGTTTTTTCATTATTTTCTATTTCCGTTGCTAGAGTATTTGTACTGTAGTCATCGGTAGTGTGTATTTTTACGATGTCTTTACCATTGCTATCACTAAAGAATACTAAATAGAGTGAGGCAATGACCGCCAATGTTATTGCGATTGATACTGGGCTAAACTTTGTCAGTAAGGATGTATTCATCGTACTCTCCTAGTTGAATTCTTTTGGGTGTGTTGTGTTTAGCGTCAGATACTTTTTGGTCAGACAGATTTATTTTTTTAAGTACTTCATCGGCAAGTAGTACATTTAAATACGGAGGTTTTAAAAAAGTTGCAGAGGGTGGAATTCCATTGATAGCACTGAAGGATTTTGAAAAATGTGACGAGCTGGCAAAACCGGCCGCAAGGGCTGCGTTGGTAATCGACTGACCTAGGGCAAGATGAATAATACCAATAAAAACACGATATTTGAGACGGTATTTCGTTATTGGAATACCTATTTGATCTTTAAATAGTTTTTCTAACCGAGATTCAGACAAATGCACATCTTCTGCAAATTGCTTGAGGCTAATGTTTTCGCTGACAGTGGTTTTAATTTGTCGAATAACCTCGACAATTCTTTCGTCAAACTCTCTAAACTTATGATTTTCAAGATGTGGTTGAACGATTAACTTCCTCAACATTGTAAAAGCTTTTTCTGGCTTTATTGAAGTGTTACGTATTTCTAATAAAGAATCTATTAAAACGTCTTCTTCAGGGTGATCATAATGAACACCATTCCTGGCGTAAGACATAATACTTTCGAGTGCACAAAAATCTTGCGTAAGGGGTGCAATAAAATAAATCGCCATAACGGCATTGTTGGTATTAATATTTGCTTTTTCGAAGTTGATGCCTGCTTGAACTAAGCAAGTACGCGATGTTGTTTTATCACCATTGTCTAAGGTGATTTCCATAGCGCCTTCTAGGCTGATTATCAACTTATCGGATACGATCGCATGCTCCCGATAGGGAACTGGACTGATACCGAGATACAGCATTTGGTTTACCCAAATATACAGCTTTCGACTGATCGGATACAGTGCCGTCATAATCTGTTCACTTTTTTATTTTTATTTTTGCCACTTTATATATTTTTAAATAACAATAACAAGACTGATTGCTCAGCCTTGTTATTGTCTGCTTAGAGATTACTAATGGACTTTAGTAATCACACGTTCCACGATATTCTGAAACAGCATTGTTTGCAGCATGATCTGGGCCACATAGGAACTGATCATAACGTAAATCATTATCTATAAAGCGTTTCATCCATGATACGCCATATTTACCAAGTAGTCCGCCATTAGCACCACCACCATTAGCACAAGAGTGAGCGCCGTTGTTAATTTCTATCAGCGCCTTATCTGTTGTGCTAGGGATAGCATTATAGAATGGAGACGCATGGCGATTAACCGGTGCTACATTATCATTTTCACAGGCAATAATAAGCGTAGGGGTCTCTAGCTGATTAAAACTGCTGCTACCTTGGTGCCAAGGTGCCAATGGAATAGCTGCACTAAGTCGATCGCCAGAAGCGAGTCTAAGTGCGCCGCCGCCGCCCATTGACCAGCCCATTGCACCTACACGAGTACTATCAACCATACCTGAAATAGCACTATTGTTACCATTGCTTTGGCTAATGACATAGTCCAAAGCACGACCTATCTGTGTCTCACGGCTGTTTGGTTGATCAAATACTGAATTGGTGGCAATTGTTATTACCACAAAGCCATGGGAAGCAAGTCTAGGACCCCACCATATGATGGAAGATTCTGGAGATAGAAATCCAGGTGCTATAGCAATAGCACCCATTTTACCTGAGGTGTTCGATGGGTAGTGAATAGTACCGCCACCAAAGCCACTGACTGATCTAGAAACGCTTTGCGTTCTAACTGAGTAAGGGCCAGTAGACGCTTCTACGGAAGATACTGTCGGGTTTGGGCCTCGTGTGAAGTCACAGTCACCTTGGCAGGGTGCAGGATCAGGGGTGGGTGTTGGAGTAGGACTGGGTGTCCAGCTTAGTGCGTTCATGGAAACGAGTAATACACCCGTACCGATAGAGAGTTTTTTTAGAAAAGATTTATTCACTAGTTCAACCTCATAAATGTAGTTCTTATAATTTTTTTATGGCTGTCGACAACCTGAACGACGATACTACGGGAGTTACAAAGTGCCCGCTTTCACGAATTAGCACTTTATAGCGAATGAATGTCGCTATTTTTAGCAACATATTTAAGTGTTAATAACGAAGCACTATTTAAGGATAATAAATTTTAAATTATGTGAGAAATAAAGAGATTAAAACTGGATAATTTATAAATATTTGCTATGCGAGATGTATATAAATTTTTTTATTTAAGTATTTAATAATGATTAAAAGAATAACAAAATTAGTTTTATAAATAAGGATTTACGCGGATGTATTTAAACCTAATGTTTGCCTTATTGGATATGTCAGCCATAATTATTTATATCTCAAAATGAATTTTAAATAACTAGGATGAATATTGATTAAGCCCTCTCCCTACAGTAATGGTCGCCAAAGCGATAATGAAGAGCGCCTCGAATTGATTATCAATGCGACGGGTGCTGGCATTTGGGACTGGCAAGTTCAAACCGGAGAGTTAACCTTTAACAACCGTTTGGCCGAGATAATTGGTTATTCGGTTGCTGAGCTACAACCGATGACTTTTGATACCTGGGCTGATACTTTTCATCCTTCTGATTTAATGAATGCGAAAGATCTATTAAAAAAACATTGGGATGGTGAGTTGGAGCTGTATGAAGTAGAAACTCGAATGAGACATAAGAGAGGGCATTATGTTTGGGTTTTAGCATCCGGTAAGGTTTTTGAGTGGCAAGAAAACGGTAAGCCAAAGCGAATGCTGGGTACGCATCTGGATATCACTGAGCGCAAAGAACGTGAACACGAACGTATTATTGCCAATCAGCTGTTACAAGAGTCACAAAAAATTGCAAAGGTCGGTGGCTGGGAATTAAATCTAGAAACGGGTTTACTTAATTGGACTGCGGAAACTTATCGCATTCACGAGGCTCAACCCGAAACATTTGATCCGACTGTTGATGCGGGTATTGGTTACTTCTTACCTGATTCTCGCGAAATAATTTCTAAGGCATTAGATCATGCTACCAAAAATGGTGTAGGTTTCGATTTAGAACTGGAGACGTTAACCACTAAGGGTCGAAAAATTGATGTACGCACCACCTGTAATGTTACCCAAAAAAATGGTGTTGCCGTTCGTTTAACCGGTATCTTTCAAGATATCAGTGATCAAAAAACGGTCCAACGTAATCTTGAAACGAGTAACTTCAATCTTGAAGAAGCCAATGGTGCTTTGCAGCTATCGGCTCACTATGACCCACTCACTGAATTACCTAATCGTATATTGCTCTCTGATCGCATGCAGCAAGCAATGACAGCGTGTGCGCAAGCCAATCAATTAGTGGCGATAGCCTTTGTCGATTTGGATGGTTTTAATGACCTAAACGATAATTATGGTCACAGTGTGGGCGATGAGTTTTTACGAGAGATTTCAAAGTATCTTAAGTTATCCCTTAGGAATGGCGATACTTTAGCGCGTATCGGTGGTGATGAATTTGTAGCGGTGATCGGTAAACTCCACAACGTTGAAGATAGCCATGCTACGTTGTCTCGTTTATTGGATGCCGCATCCACCGAATTAGAGATTGAGGGCCATAAACTCAAGGTAACCGCGAGTATTGGTGTGACGTTTTATCCGCAAAATAATGCCAGTCCCGATCAACTTTTGAGGCAAGCTGACCAGGCGATGTATAAAGCCAAGCAACTGGGTAAAGATCGCTGGCATATTTTTGATATTGAGCGAGATTGTGCTGTTAAGAATAGGCACGAAGAGATTGAGAGGTTGAGGCTAGCCTTAAAGAACGAAGAGTTTGTTCTTTTCTATCAGCCTAAAATCGATTTGCGCACTAAAGAAGTTATCGGTCTGGAAGCGCTTATTCGATGGGATCATCCCGACAAAGGTATTCTACCTCCCGTTGTTTTTTTGCCCATTTTAGAGCTGGATATTTTGAGTATTGAGTTGGGTGAATGGGTTATTCAGTCAGCGCTTAAACAATTGGATATCTGGCGTTCTACTGGGATGGAAATGCCTATTAGTGTCAATATTAGTCCAATGCAGTTACAGAGTCATAATTTTGTATTGCGATTAGAAAAAATACTGGAAGAGTTTCCATTCCTCAATCGAAAAAGTCTTGAGTTTGAAATATTGGAAAGTAGTGCGCTTCAAGATATTAACATTGCTTCAGACGTGATTAAGGAATGTACTCGACTGGGTATCGCTTTTTCTATTGATGATTTTGGAACGGGTTATTCTTCGTTAACGTATTTAAAACGATTGCCTGCAGAGTACTTGAAAATTGATCAGTCATTCGTAAGAGACATGCTGGTCGATACAGACGATCGTACAATTATTAAGGGTATTATTGAATTGGCAAAAGCGTTCAATCTTAAAGTCATTGCTGAAGGAGTGGAAACGCCTCCTCATGGAGAGGAACTTTTATCTTTGGGCTGCTTTTTAGCTCAGGGGTACGGCATTGCTAAGCCTATGCCTGCAGGTGATTTTCAGGCTTGGTTAGAGTGTTGGAAAGAGGACTCTAGGCTAATAGATGGTTCGATTTAGAAAAATAAATTGAATAATTCATGAGATTAACCGTAATAATACAGTGAATCTCATGAATAAATTTCAGTTTGAAAGGGCACAGCATTCAAATAGCTGAGGACTTAATTAAGCTGCAGTTAATGCTTCTTCAGTGACTTGTTTCGTAACGGGTGTGCGAATTAAGTAGTCAAATGCACCTAAGCTCGCTTTAGAACCTTCACCCATGGCAATGATGATCTGCTTAAATGGCACAGTCGTTACATCACCTGCTGCAAATATCCCTGCTACTGACGTTTCACCTTTTGGCGTTACTTCAATTTCACCACGAGGTGATAGCTTAATACCTGAGTTTTTAAGGAATTCGCTATTGGGTACTAAGCCAATTTGTACGAAGATCCCTGCCAATTCAATTTGCTTTGAGTCACCCGTTACTCGGTCTGTGTAGTTCAATGACGTTACTCGAGTACCATCACCAAGCACTTCCGTTGTTTGTGCGTGTTTGATAATGTCGATATTGCCCATACTGTTGGCTTTATCGACTAATACTTTATCGGCTCGCAGCGTATCAGAAAATTCTAATACTGTTACGTGCTTAACAAGACCCGCTAGATCGATTGCCGCTTCTATGCCGGAGTTACCGCCGCCAATTACCGCGACTTTTTTACCTTTAAATAAAGGACCATCACAGTGTGGGCAGTAAGCGACGCCTTTATTGCGATACTCTAGTTCGCCAGGTACGTTCATTTCTCTCCAGCGTGCACCAGTAGATAAAATAACGCTGCGGCTTTTTAACGTTGCGCCACTTTCTAATTTAACATGGATGTAACCGTCATCGGTTTTTTCGGCCGAAATGACGTTATCCGCTTTTTGTTGGTTAATAATGTCGACGTCGTAATCTTTAACATGCTCTTCCAACGCGGCGGTTAACTTAGGCCCTTCAGTCTCTTTCATCGAAATGAAGTTTTCAATCGATAGAGTATCTAATAATTGGCCACCAAAACGGTCTGCAACAATACCGGTACGAATGCCTTTACGTGCGGCATAAATAGCGGCTGATGCCCCTGCAGGGCCACCGCCAACGATTAATACTTCATAAGGCTCTTTCTTATTAAGTGCTGATGCTTCTTTTGCTGAAGAACCAGTATCAACTTTTGCTAGAATTTCCGCTAAAGAAATTCGGCCTTGAGCGAAGACTTCACCGTTCAAGTAAACGCTCGGTACCGCCATGATATTTCGTTCAGCGATTTCATCCTGGAATGCACCGCCATCGATCATAGTCGTTTTAATGTTAGGATTAATCGCCGCCATCATGTTCAAGGCTTGTACAACATCTGGACAGTTTTGGCAGCTTAATGAGATGAACACTTCAAAGTTCATTTCATCTTCTAAGCCATCGATCTGCTCAATCACTTCAGGCTCTAGCTTCATTGGGTGGCCACCGCTGTGCAGCAATGCCAATACCAGAGAGGTAAATTCGTGGCCCATGGGTAGGCCGGCAAAACCGATAGCCGTTTTTGTGATTGGGTTAACGACTTGCATGATTGGTTTGCGTGCACTGGCGTTTTGATCTTCAATGACTTTTACTTTGTCATTCAGTGATGCGATGTCATTGGCAAGGCCGTTAAGCTTGTTTGAGGTATCACTGTCGTTAAGGCTAAGAACCAAATGTACATCGGTCTTTAAGTTATCTAAATACGCCTTTAATTGGTCTTTCATTGCTTGATCTAACATAGTGATACCTTCAGAATTCTTTAAAGTTTAATAATCTTTGTACGCAGAATATGTGCCATTGCGTCTGGAAAGTTGTCTCTCCTAAATTGGAGGCCAAATAGATAATTGTAGCGGTTATGAAAATTTAAATACCCCATTACCGTGAATGGCAACGGGGTATTTGATTCACCTTGAGTGATGAATCTTACTAATTGCTAAAGACGGTTAGCGCTTAGATTTTACCAACTAGGTCTAAAGAAGGTGCTAGAGTTTCTTCGCCTTCTTTCCATTTAGCTGGGCAAACTTCACCCGGGTGAGCGGCAACGTATTGTGCCGCTTTCACTTTGCGAAGTAGGTCTTCAGCGTCGCGGCCAATACCTTCAGCAGTGATTTCCATTGCTTGGATAGTACCTTCTGGATCAATTAAGAAAGTAGCACGATCTGCAAGGCCTTGACCTTCACGCATAACGTTGAAGTTGTTCGTGATGTTGCCTGATTGGTCGCCTACCATGAAGTAGTTGATTTTGCCGATTGTATCAGAGCTGTCGTGCCACGCTTTGTGAGCGAAGTGAGTATCAGTTGATACTGAGAATACTTCTACGCCACGCTTTTGAAGCTCTGCGTAATGATCTGCAAGGTCGCCCAGTTCAGTTGGGCAAACGAAGGTGAAGTCAGCGGGATAGAAAAAGAATACAGCCCACTTTCCTAATACGTCTTTCTCAGAAATTTCTACGAATTCGCCTTCTTTAAAAGCAGAAGCGTTGAATGGCTTAATTTTAGTATTGATCATTTTTATATTCCTATTGAGGGGTGTAATGTTGAAACAGATAATATGTTTGGTTTCGTATTATGAATCCATGCGATGCATTATGGGGAAGTTCAACCAATAGGTACAGTTGTTTAAATTAATTGAGGTTATAGGTAAAAGCTATCGATTGTGTAGAGTTAAATTTAAATTGTTATTTATCAATATTTCACTGTTTCAAACTCGACTATACTTAGGTGACATTCAAATTTT
>JBNMPQ010000066.1:0-11124 GCA_051276935.1 Oleispira sp.
TACTCAATAGAATTATACGACGCTGCGAAATGAATCAGCTGAGTATGATAAGTGCCGGAATACACATCAGGTCCTGGCATAGAGAACATTTCACGCGAGAGAAAAGGCCAATCATCGTCGAGACTGGACGGTAATTCTTGAATGGCAGACCAATTAGTCCGGCGACGACGGTACGCTTCGAGCTCTCCTCCTGCAGGGATATCTCGAATAAGACCATAGACTATCGATTCTTGATCAAAAGATGACACGGCTAAGGAACCACCTAAAAAAAGTAATGTAAGCGAATAGGCATAGTAAGTTATTTTTATAAAATAAAAAATGCCGACGGATTAAATATTATTATTAAATATGATGATGCACTAAAAAACCTTTAGGTCTGGTTGAATCTTATACCTGTTTTTTAGTTAAATTCACCGTCTTTGTTTGAATACACATACTCAGTGATGCTTAATTTTCTCAGAGAGTACCATTCTAAAATTAATGTCCTCGCGGTAAAGCATAATAGGCAATCAACCCTGTGACTAAGGCGACTATTGCAGCAGCCACAAATACCCATACTGCGCCATAAGCGGCCCACGCAAGGCCAGCAAGATAGGCCCCTAGAGCTCCGCCTAAACCAAAACCTAAGCCACTGTATAATGCCTGTCCCTGTAACTGCTGTTTACCGGGATAAAAAATGGCAATGTATTTAATCGACACAACATGTAATAAACCAAAACTGAACGCGTGTAAGCATTGAGACACTATTAGTATAAATCCGTTGTCTGCAAAGTAGGCGGTCATTAGCCAACGAATAGCGGTTAATAATAGCGAAAGAATGACTAACTCACGCAAAGACCAGCGTCGCATAAATACCGCAATTTTCCAGAATATAATAATTTCAGAAAACACCCCTAATGACCAAAGTAGACCAATCATCCAGTGGCTGTAATCTAATTGCTGTAGATAAATACTAAAAAAAACATAATAAGGCCCATGGCTTATTTGTATTAATACGGTAATCACTAAAAAGCTAATGAGACCCCAATTAATACCTGCCTTGATACGATCTGATGAAGACGCCAATGAGCGGTCAACATTCTGGTCTTCATCTACCTGGCCAAAGGGCTCAATTTCTTTCAAGGCTGGCGGCAATACAAAACTATTAAATACAATCGCCAGCATCAAAACCAACATGATTGCGGGTAAATAATTAAGACTAATAAAATCAAGAGCCCAGCCCAATAGACTGACCAGAACGATAAAACCAATCGAGCCCCATAAACGGATACTGCCATAGGCATCAAGATCATTTTTAGTATGATTTAAAGTGAGTATTTCATATTGCGGTAAAATTGCTGACCAAAAAAAACCGTAAACCAGCATAATAAGTGCATAGTGCCAAAACTCTGTTGCCCAATAAATAGCAACAAAACACACCAACATCAGTACCCCGCCCAAGCGTAATAACTGCATGGAAGAAATATAATCTTCAACCAAGTGGCTAATACTAGCCCAGAGATTGGGTGCAAAAATACGCACGCCGCTGAACAAGGCCAGAAGAATGCCGATGTCAGCAGCATCAAACGCTTGTTCCTGCAGGAACAATCCCCAAAACGGCATAATGCAGCCAATCAGAGCAAAATAAAGTCCGTAAAAGCCAGACAATCGCCAATATGGCACTTTCAATGAAACGCTCATAGGAGTTTCTCTAAGTAGACTGCTCTAGTAAGGATGTTTAATTAAGCGAGGAGTGTTCGGACTAGACCCATAGCCATGGGTCTAGCTCAAGCCAACGAGTTAATTAACCCGCTAACCTAGTCTACTTGTCCATTAATGATCGGCGTTGTACACACAACATCGGCGTTTTGGCCACGATGGCGAAGATAGTGATCCATCAATACAATCGCCATCATCGCTTCAGCAATCGGTGTTGCACGTATGCCTACACAAGGATCATGACGCCCCTTGGTAACGACTTCTATAGCTTCACCCGTACTGTTAATTGAACGACCAGGAATGGCCATACTGGACGTTGGCTTCAAGGCAATATGAGCAATAATCTCTTGCCCAGTACTGATGCCGCCCACAATGCCACCCGAATGATTCGCTAAGAAGCCTTCTGGGGTCATTTCATCGCGATGCTCTGTGCCTTTTTGCGCAACACAATCAAAACCATCGCCAATTTCAACGCCCTTCACCGCATTAATGCTCATTAAGGCATGCGCTAATTCAGCATCCAAACGATCAAAAATGGGTTCACCTAAACCAGGCTTCAAACCCGTTGCCGTCACCGTGATTTTTGCACCTACAGAATTGCATTCTCTGCGCAGAGCTTCCATATACGCTTCCATCTCTGACACTTTAGAAGCATCAGGGCAGAAAAAAGGATTATTACGCACTTCATTCCAATCAAAGTTTGCGTTATCAATCTTAATGGGGCCTAGCTGAGACAGATAACCACGAATCTCGATGCCTTTGGATAATAAAAACTTCTTCGCCACCGCACCCGCTGCAACCCGCATGGCCGTTTCTCGCGCCGAAGAACGACCACCACCTCGATAATCACGGAAACCGTATTTATGCGTATAAGCGTAATCGGCGTGCGCTGGACGGAAAGTATCCGCAATATTCGTATAATCTTTTGAACGCTGATCAGTATTTTCGATGATCATACCAATCGGCGTACCGGTTGTTTTACCTTCAAAAACACCGGATAAGATTTTTACCTGATCAGCTTCGCGACGCTGAGTCGTAAACTTAGAAGTACCCGGTTTGCGTAAGTCTAAATCATGCTGTAAATCGGCTTCGCACAACTCAATACCCGGAGGGCATCCATCAACAATACAGCCTAATGCGATGCCGTGACTTTCACCAAAAGTAGTCACCGTGAAACTTTTACCAAACGTATTACCCGACATATCTGTATCCGTTCTTAAATTATATAAAGACTTAAATGATTATAAGGCTGAATTATTTCAGCGTGAGAGCTTCTGCACATTCATCCAATTGATCGGCGGTCAATACGAAAACACCATGACCTCCCGACTCAAATTCTTGCCACATAAAAGGCACCATGGGGTAAGCATCTTCCAAAGCAGGCCAACTATTACCGACTTCAACCACAAAGATACCATCGTCTGCTAAAAATTGACGTGCCTGAGTAAGCATTATTCGCACCAGATCCAAACCGTCTTCTCCAGCGGCCAACGCCAAATCGGGTTCATTATGAAACTCTTCTGGTAAACAACTCATGTCTTCCGCATCCACATACGGGGGATTGGATACAATAATGTCGTACTTCCCATCAGCCGCGGCAAACAAATCAGATTGCAACGCAATGACTCGATCACCTAACTGATGACGAATAATATTTTCATCTGCTAAAGCCAGCGCCTCAAATGAAATGTCCAGTAGTTCAACATGCGCTTGAGGAAATTCAGTCGCACAAGCAATACCGATGCAACCACTGCCAGTGCATAAGTCCAGAATACGATGAACAGGTTTGTTGCCCAACCAAGGCTGAAAACGCGCAGTAATAATTTCTGCAATCGGTGAACGTGGAATTAATACGCGCTCATCGACTATAAAAGGTAAATTATAGAACCAGGCTTCGCCCGTCAAATAAGGCGTAGGCATACGCTCATTGATACGACGCGCAAACATCTCTATAACCGACTGACGCTCAGTGCGGGTTAACTTAGCACTTTGCCAAACATGCTCAATATTCCAAGGGAGGTGTAACGCATGCGTCACCAACATGACCGCATCATCGCGAGCATTATCAGTGCCATGACCAAAAAACAACTCCGCTTCATTCATGCGACTAATGCCCCAGCGCAGCATGTCTTGAAAGGTCGATAGCTCATTCAAAGCTTCTTCACAGGCTTCGAACGATAGTACAAAAGGGGACGTATCAGACTCTAGAATACTGGACACAGGCGCACCGAAGATAAAAATTTAGGGGCATATTCTAGCATTGAGGACGCTATCAACCAAGCTTAGAAGCCGATAGCGTTTGAATCGCTAACCTTTAAAGGCCCACCTATCGCTGGCCATACAAGCTGCTGTGTCCTTGCTCAAAAGCATCCAGTGCTTCTTTTGCGATTTGACGGCCTATATTGACCAACTCTTCTGTGCGATGAAAGTCATAAATCTCACCGCAGCCTTGAGGGATTTTCACTAACAAATCCGGTGGATAGCCAGCAATTTTATACTGGCTCAAGGAAGCCTGCATCACTTCAAACATTTGATATAAAATCTCCAGTTTCCCAAGATTAGAGGCATTATTCTGAACTTTAACCGCTTCGGTCTCGTCAACTGGCAACTTGTCATGATTAAACCAGGCACTGGTCTTATGCTTTATGGCATTAAGCCAAGCACTTTTATCCTCACTCTCCTCTAAAATAGGTACCTTTGTCTCAATATGGATAGGCTTAGGAATCGGCACATCAGCATTCAGATCTACTGCAATAATAAAATCGGCATGGGCAGAAACAGAAGCGGCAATAGGCAGAGGATTCAATACACCACCATCGACAAGTAAACTGTTATTTCTTTTAACTGGCTGAAGTAATCCAGGAATAGCGACTGACGCACGCATGGCCTCTTCTAAAGAGCCACGCTGAAACCATACCTCTTTTGAATTGGATAAATCGGTTGCGACTGCCGTAAAGGGGATTTCTAACTCTTCAATCTGTACATCCCCGAGAATCTCAGACAATACAGAAAAGACTTTGTCACCGCGGATCGCACCATTGCTAATAAAACTAAAGTCGACCAAACGTAATAAATCCATATAACTCAACGACTTCATCCATTGATAAAATGGATCAAGCTTTTTCGCACAATAAAAACCGCCAATAACCGCTCCCATAGAGCATCCTGAAACCGAGATTATTTTATAACCACGCGCTTCAAGCTCCTCGATTATGCCTATATGAGCCATGCCACGTGCGCCACCACTGCCCAATACGAGCGCAACTGTTTTGCTCATTAATTATTTCCCCAAATGTATTATGTTATTGAATGAGTCATGATTAATGGCTCTTCAAGCATTCTGTTTTTACTGTATTTTAGAGGCTTATTTTTCTGATTCGATACCATTAAACAGGTTGTTATTGATGTCTCGGCCACAACATAAATCGTAACTGGGGCTTTAGATCTTTTCCAGGTGGCAATGTTAAAGCACCATGGCCAAATACAGGTATCTCAGAATCTTGATAAATAGCGGCTCTTAACTGCTGCGCCAAGCGAGTAGAACAAGCAAAGTTGTCGGCCATGTTATTTGCCTGATAACAATGAACAACCAAATAAAGTCGACGTTTAATCGTAGCGTCGAGGTTTTTTAACGTTGATAATAAAATGTCTGATTTTTGTACATCAATACGACCGTCTACCGTGTTCAGTCCTTCCAGCCAACCCGACTCTTTTTCCAAGGCTGCGATAATATTCTGACGATCAACGTTATTATCCGTCAATGCATCTGAACTGCTTATTTGATCGAGATTGAAATATAATTTATTTTTGCTACGCTCCACCGCGTACAGAACATAAATACGATTAGGGTCACCTGGAATCATCGCTACCACATATCCCTGATCGGAATCTCGACCGTATAGTTTAGCGTTGCTAAAAATACCATTAGCCCAAAAATTACTGCTACCGCAATCTAGACCAGAGCAACGATAGAGAATCTGGGCATCTTGCCCTTGCCACTGGCTTAAAAAATAATCGAGTATCTGTTCAACTTCGTGATTGGTTGATATTTGCCAAAATTGACGATTAACCTCACCGGTAATCAAACGCTCAACCTCTCCGGAAGTCACGGCTAGTTTACGTTGTAGTCCAGAGAGTACTAAACGATATTCAGTATAGTTTTGTTGAGTTTCTTTAATCAGCTCGGCGCGCGGAAAAGCCTTTATTATTTCACTGTGATCAATTGCATAGGCCTGCACAGGAGTTAGTACTGGCAATATAAATAAGAGAAACAAACGTCTTACCCATATTTTTTTAAACATAGAAAGTGGTTTCATTACTTGCTTACGGGAACTCATAACCGATAATTGCATCTTATAAACTCTTACAAAAAACATTTTTGAATAATTAATCTGAGGTTACCATGGCTGAACCAAAATGCCCTAATTGCAGCATCGAAGGTATGGAACATTTCAAATCTAAAGAAAGCTTAGAGCGCGCCAAAAATGGGACCCCATGGTTTATTTTAGTCTATTGTGACGAATGTGGTCATGTTCATCAAACCCTGAGTAAACATGTTTTCACCACTTCGACCTCTTCACCCTTTATAATGCCTACTTTAAAGTAGTACAGCCCCAAAATGATGCTTAGCACTCTTTCACCTTTTTATTGCGCTCACTGCATACAGTGTCGCTTACCAAAAACTCATTGTGTGTGTGATAAAATCGAACAGATTGAGCTGCCCTTTAACATTAGCCTCTGTTGCCACAGCAAAGAGTGGCAGCGTAATGATAATACCGGTCAATGGGCTTTACTAAGCAGCAAGCATATCCAACGAATAAGATGGCACCGCAAACCTGAACTAATGTCCCCCTCGCTATCGACGACATTAGAGCCAGAGCCTGGGCATTATTTATTATTCCCTAGCGATGACGCCGAAAACATACAAAACCTGTTTCAAAAAGCGACTCAAGCGACCGATCAATCAGCAACAAAAATACTCTCTCTGCCAATAAAGCAGTTATGGGTCATTGATGGTACATGGCAAGAAGTTCAGAAAATATTGCGTCAGAGTCCTTGGCTAAAAGCGTTGCCAAAAGTGCATATTCAATCAGCCGAGGGAGAGGTTTTGGAAAGTTATTTTAAACTACGCAGAAATCAACAAGGCTTATGCACTTTAGAAGCGATCGAGGTAGCCATTTCTTACCAAGTACCGCTAGCCGCTCAGACGCTGAAAAGAAACTTTCATCTCTTTCAAAATACATTACTGGATTTGTTGCGTTAACTGCCTCCTGCTATTATGGTTTTCTTTTACATTTTCCGTTTATTTTTAGCTTACTATTTAGAGATATTTCATGCCATACCGAGCACCCTACCAACGATCACTTTGCAATCAATCGCACTACGCAATGCGTATAATACATTATTGCCTAGCATCGGCCCTATTGATCAGCTTAACTGCCTGCCAATTCAATCCCTTAAAGACCCAATCTGAAATTACGAAGCCACACTATAGTCTAGAACAACAAAATCTGGCACAGATCGAAGCTGAGAGGCTCTTTCAGCAGTACTACCAGTATCAATTAGACTCAAGCCCTGTATTGCGCACTACGCTAGCAATACCAGGACAATTTGAATGGGACGATATATCGAGTCATGCACAACAAAAATACACGGGAAAGATTCAAGAATTTCGCCAGCAACTGATCGAACTTGAGCAAGGGGCTCTCAGTTCAGATAACCGATTGTCTTATGAGTTATTATTGCAGGATATCGAACAAGCTCTTCTTTTTACGCCCTTCGAACACCACCACTATGCGTTATCTCAAATGGGCGGCTGGCATACTCGTGTTCCTAACATACTAATTAACTACCAAAGCATTAACACTATTCAAGAAGCTCATGATTATATTGAACGCATCAAAGGGGTTCGCCACCTATTCAGTGAGCTGATTACTCGCTTAGAGCAAGCGGAAGCGGCAGGAATAATGGCACCTCAATTTGTTTACCCTTATGTCATTGATGCTGCACAAAACGTCATTAAAGGAGCACCCTTTAATGATCAAGGAACAAGCCCTATCTGGGATGATTTTAATAAAAAAATTAAAGGTTTAAATTTATTTGCGAGCAGTGACAAAGTACTGCTGAAAAAAGCTAAAAGAGCATTAAAAAGATCCCTATTACCTGCTTACAGAGATCTTATTAGCTTCTTACAGCAACAATCTTTGCGCGCGCCCAAAAATCAAGCTGCAAAAGATTTACCTCAAGGCGAAGAGTACTATCAGCTATTACTTCAAAGCCACACCACGACAAATCTTAGCGCAGAGAAAATACACACATTAGGGTTAAAAGAAGTTATCCGCATCCAGAGTAAAATTCGCCATTTGATAAAACCACTTGGCTATCCGCTAGCGGATATTGAAGATGTCGACATTAAAAAACTGGATTTAAAAACGTTTTTTACTTGGATGGAAGATAGCGCAGAACGTTTTGAGCAAGATACTCAAGGTGAGAAAGATTTTATTGCCTACCAAAGAGATAAAGTTGCCGCAATGTCGATGCGCTTGCACAAGAGTTTTTTACATTTGCCAAAGACGCCAATTGTTGTGCGTGCCGTGGCCAAATACCGTCAAAGAAGTGCACCGGTTGCATTTTATGAACAACCCCCACTTGATGGTTCTCGACCCGGGTTTTATTATGTAAACCCTGCACGCCAGCACGATCTTCCTAAATACCGATTAGCCGCCTTGGCCTATCACGAAGCCCTTCCTGGGCATCATATGCAAATTGCTTTGGCCCGTGAAAATGAGCATCTCCCTAACTTCCGTCGTTTAATGAGTTTTACTGCATTCAGCGAAGGCTGGGCGCTATACGCAGAAAAACTTGCAGATGAAATGGGTGGCTATACCTCTAACGAAGAACGTTATGGGCAATTGATTATGGAATTATGGCGTGCAGTTCGCTTAGTCATTGATACAGGATTGCATTCAAAAGACTGGAGTAAAGAGCAAGCATTGGAATATCGCTTAGCGAATACGCCTTTTTCTGAGTTAGATTCTATCCATGCGATTGAGCGCTATTTAGTCATGCCGGGTCAAGCAACCAGTTATAAAATTGGTGCCTTAGAAATTGAACGTTTAAGACGTAAATCAGAAAAGGCTCTTGGCAATAAATTCTCTTTACCAGAATTTCACCACGTTATTCTAGGTCAAGGCGCACTGCCTTTGGATATTTTAGAGCAGCAAGTTGATCAGTGGATTGAACGCAAAGATCATTGATGTTAAAAAGCATTAATGCCAAGAATTACAGACACAAAAAAGGGCTTCAGTTGAAGCCCTTTTTTTATCATGAAAAACTACTCAGTAGAATCACACAAATTGAACTTAACTTCGCGCAAGACGGGAGTGATGGTAGCAATAGTGATGGTCACTGGCTGCTCTAAACGATACGTTTTCTCACCGTGCTTATGAGTCATCGTTTTAGTATCAAATTTCCATTCTTTATTACGGCGAACATCAACCTGACCTTCAATCCCACAGTTATCTAGGCGAACCGTAAAACCACCGCTGTTTACCTGAACGATTTGCCCCGTTCGCTTTAGACCTTCTTTACTAATGCTGTTGTCTTCTTTTTCTAGAGCAAACTGACGGTGTAACCATTCAGCTTTCAACCACTGATCAGCCTGCCAAGATGCCATACGACTGTTATTTTGAGCTTTGCCCAACTGGTCTAAAACATCTGCAGAAATCACCTCCATTTGACTGTCGAATAAATAAGACTTAACCAAACGATGAACCAGCAGATCATTGTATTTTCGAATTGGTGACGTAAACGTTGTATACGCAGTTAATCCCATACCAACATGGGGCTTGGAATCAGTGCCAAATTTACTGCGTTCAAGCTGACGCGCCAAAATCGCTTGTAAAGGTAATTCAAAGCTATTGCCATCAGCGTTACCCGCAGCAATTAACTGTTGAATCTCAATAAAACCTTCAAGGGTCGATATTTTTTCTGGGTTAGCGACATTCAACTGCTCTTTCACCAACGCCCGCGCTTCGCCTTGGCGTTCAGAGCGAATGCCAGCATGCTGAATAAATAACCCGTGTTCTTTTTGCGCTAAGAAATCAGCAACACTGCGATTCACTGCAACCATGCTTTCTTCAACAAGCTTGTGAGCGACATTACGTTCAGTGGATACTATTTGATCAATCTTACCTTGATCATTTAAAAATGCTTTGTATTCAGTGCGATCGTTAAGCACAAGATTATGTTTACGTCGATTACGATTCAAAGCAAGAGCACAAAGATTCAATTCGCTGAGTACCGGTTTGCTCAATTCACTGAGTTGATCATCATGGGTAACAGCATCACCTAAAAAAGCAGCAACCTGTATGTAACTTAACTTAGCTTTTGATTCTATCAACGCAGATTCTAAGCGATAGTCAGTAATCTCACCTTGCTCAGATATTGTTAGGTTGCACACTAACGCAGGTCGAATTTGATTAGGCAGTAATGAAAAAGCACCTTCCGATAAAGCACTCGGCAACATAGGAATCATGTTATCGATAAAATAACTCGAGGTACCTCTGCGCAGCGCTTCTTTATCTAAATCTGAGCCTGGCTTGATTGCACAACTAGGATCAGCAATGGCTACCTGTAAACACCAGCCAGAATCTGTTTTCTGGCAAAATAATGCATCATCTAAATCACGGCTCATGGCCGAATCGATCGTTAGAAAATGCGTTGCCGTTAGATCATTTCGAGGCTCTGCTGAAGTCGCTTGATCCATCACTGATAATAATGCTTGGGCTTCGTTTTGGCAGTCTTCAGAGAACTCACCCGCAAGATCCCATTTTCGAATCATTATATTACTTTCAATTTGACGATCATTTGTCTGGCCAATGATCTCAACGACTTGGGCTTGAACTTTGCCATGTGGATAAGGGTGCTGAGAAATTTTGCAACCGACTAGGTCGCCGTCTTTCGCGCCATTTCGCTGAGCAGGAGGTACAAACACCCAACGGTTAAAGGTTGGATGGTCAGGAGAAATAAAATGCCCCTTACCTTTAACGATGTATTGACCAATAAATTCATCTTGAGACGATGAAATTAATTTTTCAATAATAGCCTGACTTTTCCCTTCTTTGGTCTCTTCAACCTTAAAAGCGATCATATCCCCAGATAAAACTTTATCCATTTCATCAGGGTTTAGAAAAAACTGTTGATTATCGTCAGTATTCACAAAGCCATAACGACCTCCAGTGGCCCGAACCTTACCCTCATGTCGAGGAATACTGGAGTGAATTTCTTGCTTTAGTGACTTAAGTTGAGACAGTGCATCGAGATTTAACATTGAAACTTCTTCTACTAACGATATGAAAAGAAGCAGTTTAATGGCTTAGAGCAGACTAAGCCAGCAAATAACAAATAGTTGACGAAGAGATAGTC
>JBNMPQ010000067.1:0-11110 GCA_051276935.1 Oleispira sp.
TGCATAACAAAAAATAACAAAAAACAACAAAAAAGGGAGTTTGAAAAATGAAAACCCCACTTATTACTGCATCAATATTATTGATCAGTGGCGGAATCCTAGTTGCGAGTGCGCAATCAATCGACAGCCCCTACTATTCCGACGACATTGATACCGCTGTAAAAGAAGCTGAGAACCGCCCCAGTAATGAAACATATGTGGGCAATCGCTGGTACAACCGTACAACGTCAAAAAGTTTTAATTTTCCAAAATTGATGAATACAGAAATGTCTTCTGAAATCGTCGATGGCGCTCTCGACGCTACTGCAGCGGGGCCTGGAGACGTTGCACCCGCGCGTACTTCACCCTTGGAACTGAATGCAGAAGAGGTTATTGCCAATAAGCAAGACGACTCTGAGTTAGATTTTTTAGCAGACACAAAGACCACCGCAATTGACCTTTCAATTCAACCTCCTACGAATATAACTGACCTTTCTCCTGCTGTTTATAAGGTGGATAAAGTTGAATATCGCAGTGAAAACTTCTCTGGCAGTTCTAAAGACATCCGCTCTGAAGCGAGTTCAAGAGCTTATATCACACCAGAACCTTGATCTAATGGTGATGTAATGAAGATTATTCTTACCAAAGTATTCGCCTTAATAATTGTGACCCTTATGCCAGCGTTAAGCTGGGGTATAAACCCTGATGATAAATATTATGATGATGATCTCTTTACTGCCATTAATGAGGCTAAAAGAAAACCTCATCATTATGATTACAGCACAGCCAAACGTTACAATCGCACGACAACGCAAAGCCTTAATATTCCAAAACTTTTAAATAGAGAAATGAGTATTACCAGCATTGATAGTAAAGGTAAAAACAGCATTGCTACCGCGGATACTCCTATGAGTGAGCAACAACAAAAGCAATATGAAGTCAGTGACGAGAATATGGCCGAAAATCGTATTATACCCATCAATACAGCGGCTCCTGTGATCGGCAATCCCAATGTACGCTCACCGAATGTCAGAACACATATTATTGCTCGCTGAATATCGACTCAAATTGCACAAATGCATCGTGTCCGGTGCTAATTAAGTATCTTCGCTTTCACTAAATGGCGCATTTTTTGCCCCATTTGTAATAACAACCTGTCTTTTAGCCACAAATTTCTCACCTCTTCTGATAAATATTGAGCATGGTGATCCATCATTTCATGGCTTGTGTCTAACCATGAGATACTTTCAAGAGAATAATAATCTGGATGCTCTTCAAAGCTTTTCGTTAAATTGCTAATAAGTTGCACCATATCAGCAAAATCGTTGAATGATTGTCCATTCTCAAGCAGCTCTCGCGATAGCCAGCCCATCATCGATAATGTAACGTGAACATCTTCCCAGTAGCGAAAAGGTTTATTGGCCTGCTGATGGCCCTCTATATCAAACAACTGATCTGCAGGAATAAGCACATTATCAAAGCGAACTCCGCTGTGGGGTATGTCCTTTACAAAAGGGGCTGATAAGCTGTCGGTAGCCGACACACCAGAACTGTTCACTGGTAAATAAAGACAACTAAGCTGATCCTCCGAGTTTTTAGCGACAACATACAGACGGTCTAATTCATCGGGTAAAAGCATGACATAACCTTTTTGCCCATTAAGGTAATAGGTACCATCGGATATTAAAATGTGAGTCGCCATATCCCAAGGTTGCTTGATCCCTTTTTCTGAAACACAAAATGCGGCCAATTCATCATTAGGGCAATTAGCATCCAAGCAACGAATAGCATTCTGATAACCTGCTAAAAACGCCATGCCTGGGGTTGCCGATTGTGCGCCGAGTTGGAAGGCATTGTGCGCGGTAGAATAGGATTGAAAGCCCGTACTTAACTGTTGACGAAAAACGTGTATATCTGAGAATTGAAGCTGAGGAAGTACCAAAGCATGCTGTAACAAAACCAGCACACCTTGTTTATTTACGAGGTAAGACAACGGACTAAAGAGTACCCGTCATAGCGTTTTGCATACGGTCTAAACGAATTTGAATATCTTCGATTTCTAATTTCATTTCATTAAATTGAGACTCTACTTCTGCCATAGAACTATTTAACTTCTTGCGTGTAGCATCTATAGAACGAATAGACTGCTCATTATTACCAATACGCGCCTCAGTAGCTTCAGGTAAACCCGTCACGGACGACTTAAGATCTGCAAGTTTCGCTTCCAAAGACTTTTGGCTATTGGCTAAGCTGGTTTTTAGTACCGCAATACTATTTTTGTTGCCAGAAATATTACTGTTGGCTGAAACCACTTTTTTATCAATGCCTGTCGCTTTTTTATCAACCTTAACAACGGATGTTTTAACACCTGAAATCGCTTTTGAATTTTTCTCAATGTTCGGTTTGTTTGTTTTATTGGTAAGATCCCAAAGCTTACGAATTTCTTTGGCGTTATCTTTTAATAATACCTTTAGTGCGCCAACTGATAAGTTTGAATTTTCATCGGAAGCCGATAATTTATCATTCAATACCTCTAAATTTGTTGCGTGCCCATTTAAAATTCTTTCTGCCTTAATCAACTGTGAGTTGGCATCTTGTAGTTGCATAAATAAGAAACCAGCAAAACCACCTAAACCAAGGCTTAGTATTAAAGCAACAATGGCCAGTGTTTGCTTGGGCACAGGCGCGGCTAACTGGGGGGCAGCAGGATTAACCTTTGCTGCACGCTGCGCAGCCAAACGTCGTTGTTGTAACTGTTTTTGGCGCATAGCCATGTCTTCTTGTGATGCTTGCATCTTTGGTATTGATTCTTGATCGTTTGACATAGTGCCCCCGAGTGCCTGATTCATTATTATGATTATTAATACCGGGTACTCACACAATTGTGCTCACGTAAGCATTCATTTATCGGTATTTTTAGATATTTTTATGGGGTTAGTATAACGGATAAGCGAGTTAAACTAAAACCACACATTTTACATGCGTAGCGGATAATTTAAGGTGTGCTATTATTCACCTCAGATTGCGGAAGTAAGGCTTCACTCCCATTTGAACCTTGCCGTTTATCCGCATCATTCAGCTCATATTGGAGAGAAGAACATGGCGTTTGAATTACCAGCATTACCTTATGCACAAGATGCATTAGAGCCACATATTTCTGCAGAAACGTTGTCATTTCACTATGGCAAGCACCACAATACTTACGTTGTTAAGTTAAATGGTCTTATCGGTGGAACCGCTGACGAAAACAAATCTCTAGAAGAAATCGTTAAGACTTCTACTGGCGGTGTGTTCAATAACGCAGCACAAATCTGGAACCACACGTTCTACTGGAACAGCCTAAGCCCTAATGGCGGCGGCGAACCAACAGGCGCTATCGCTGAAGCGATCAATGCTTCTTTCGGTTCTTTTGAAGCGCTTAAAGAAAAATTGAACGACAAAGCTGTGAACAACTTCGGTTCTAGCTGGACTTGGTTAGTTCAATTAGCGGACGGTTCTTTAGATATCGTTAATACGTCTAACGCGGGCACTCCGTTAACAGAAGAAGGTGTTACACCTCTTATGACTGTTGATTTGTGGGAACATGCTTATTACATTGATTACCGCAATGTACGCCCTGATTACCTTAAAGGTTTCTGGTCGTTAGTTAACTGGGAATTTGCTAACGCTAACCTAGCGTAAGTAATCAGTTGCTATAGTCAGTAAAAAAGGAGCTTCGGCTCCTTTTTTTTGCTTTTTATTTTGTCGTGTTATCTGCATGTTTATTAGGTCTTACACTTTATGTCTTTGCCCCTGTTATTAGCTTCAAGCTCTGCTTACCGTAAACAATTATTAGAAAAGTTACAGCTACCCTTTACGTGCGCAAGTCCTAATATCGACGAATCGATTCAGTTAGACGAGAGCCCACATAATTATGTACAACGCTTGGCTATCGAAAAAGCGAAGGCACTTAAAGATGACTTCCCAAACCACATCATCATCGGCAGTGACCAATGTGCCGTATTAGACGCTAATGGCCAGCAGCAGGTTCTAGGCAAGCCTCATACGGTTGAGAATGCGATTCAGCAGCTTAGCCAAGCCAGTGGACAATCAGTGACGTTCTTAACAGGACTGTGTGTTTATAACAGCGCAACGCAGCAAGAAATCAGTTTAGTCGAGCCTTTTATCGTTCACTTTCGTAATCTCACGTTACCCCAAATTGAACGCTATATCGATCAGGAAAAGCCTCTAGACTGTGCGGGTAGTTTTAAATCAGAAGGACTAGGGATTCGCTTATTTTCCGCTCTAGAAGGTCGAGATCCAAATAGTTTGATTGGTCTGCCACTGATCGCTCTAGTGGATTTATTAGAGCAGCAAGGTATCAAAGTGCTTTGAATACTCGATACTTTCACTGTTTAAGTATTACTCTGAGTTATCTGAGTTTTGCTTTTTATAAGTACAAAATTGCAGCCATAAAAAAGCCAGCAACGCTGGCTTTTTTTCTTCACTTTACGACTCAACTCTTTATTGAATCTAAACGATCAATTATTTAATTGAACACCTTTGAATAAACGGCCCATACGTCTATCAACATCATCAACTTTAAGATCGCCCGACAGTTCAAACTCCCAGATACCGTTGTATTTGTCTTGGGTTAATGCCGTCGCTTTTTGTTTATCCAATACAATGGTTGGGCGTAAGAAAACCATCAAGTTACGCTTTACATGCTGTGTACTCTTACTCTTGAATAACCAACCTAATAATGGAATATCACCCAAAATTGGGACCTTACTTTCCGTTTCAATAATGTCATCACTGATCAAACCACCCAAAACAATCGTTTCTTGGTCAGCGGCTAAGATCATTGTTTTCAATGAACGCTTATTTGTAATCAAATCGGCTTGTCCCTGTACCGTTGTATTGGCGACAGACTCAGCACTTACTTCAACCTCTAAACGTAATTCACTGCCTTCGTGAATATGCGGCTTAATTTTCAGCGTGACACCAATATCTTCACGAGAGATCGTCGTAAAAGGGTTACTGTTCGCACTGGATGAAGTAGAACCCGTTAAGAAAGGCACATTTTGGCCGACAATAATTTCTGCTTCTTGGTTATCCAATGTCATGATACTGGGCGTCGATAGCAAATTGGTATTACTCTGACTTTCCAACGCTTGAAGAATGACGCCAAAATCCACCTGTCCATTTGTTTCTTTAAAACCGCCTACGGTTAAACCGTTGCTCAGGCTCGCCGTTCCTGACGCTACGCCAGCGGCAATCGTTGACAAAGACTGCCCTGAATTACCAAAATTAGTACCCGCAACCGGGTTATCGGTATCACCCAAAAACCACTGAAAACCTAAAGAGTCGCTAACCTCACCGGTAACTTCAACAATGGCTGATTCAATTAATACCTGAGCACGACGAACATCAAGCTCATTAATAATCTCACCGATTTCTTTCAAAATGGTTGGCTCTGCGCGAACAACCAAAGCGTTCAGTTCTTCATCGGCGTGAATGCTTGCTTTACCTTTCGCCTTATTATCATCCTTACCGCCTGAATCAGACTCAGACATAACGGCCTTCAATAATTCGGCTAATTTTTTGGAATCGGCATATTTCAAACGAATAACCTTTGCACTGCCTGAAAAATAAGAAGGCTTATCGAGCTGTTCAATCAGTTTACGAATACGCTCTCTGGAGGTTTTTTCACCCTTAATAATTAATCGATTACTGCGTTCATCGGCCACGACGCGGATGCTGCCAGCACCACCGCTTTTAGAGCCTTTACCTTGAGCCACTTTATCTGGATCTAAGCTTTGCAACATCGTCACGACATTGCCGACCCACGCTTCTTTTAATTGAATAACTTCCAGCTCTTCAGAACCTGATTTATCTAAGCGATCAATAATCTGTTCGATACGCGTAATGTTTGACGCGTGATCAGAAATAATTAGGCCATTGGCTGATTTCACACCTGCAAGGTGTCCATACTTTGCCACCAGCGGACGTAAGATAGGTACAAGATCTAAAGCAGGCGTGTTTTTAATCATGATCACTTTGGTAATCATTTCCTGACTTTGCTTAGAAAATTTAGCTTCTAAATCACGACCTTGTTGCTTAACGGAGTTTTGCTGAACAACCATAATAACGTCACCCGCAGGCACCGCCGCATAACCGTGAACTTTTAGCACAGATAAAAAAAGCTCATAAACGGCTTCGGTATTCATGGTCTCTGTTGAAACCACGGTTACCTTGCCTTTGACTCTAGGGTCAATAACAAAACTTTTACCGGTAATATCAGCAATCTGACTAATAAAGGCCGATATATCGGCATCTTTAAGATTAACTTGCCAGTTCTGATCTTCTGCATGAACATTCAATACAGGTATACTGATGGCAATAGACATAGCCAAAAGTGCAATTCTACAAAAACGCTTAAACACCGATTAAGTCCTTATTTAATGGTATGGTTAACGACAAAACGACGATTGCCACGCTGAATTTCCAAGCGCGCTTGACCACTATTAGTTACTTGCTCTAATAGCATCTGATCATCTTCTAAATTGCCCAATGTCTGTCCATTGACAGACAAAATCACATCACCGGGCTGCAAGCCTAACTGAGTTAGCATGGAACCCGAATTCGAAACTTTATAGCCTGAGCCATTCTCAGAGGTCACTAAACCCAGCTGCTTTAATGCGCCTGCTGGATTAGTAGCGACTTCATCTTTTAACAGATTGACCGCATCTGAAGCAGTACGGATCTGTTTAAATCTTTCTTTTAATGAACCCGCCGACTGGGCGCTTCTTTGCGCACGGGTTGGTTTTCCTGACTGCTGAATACCTTGCTTACGGGCTAGATCAAACTTCAACGCTTCTAACTTACCGTTGCTGTCCAAAATTACTTGATCTTGCTGAACCGCTGCCAGCTTTGTGCGCCCTTGCACCACATCGCCAATGCGATAATTCTCACCTGCGCCACCCTTCGGAGCAATGATTGCGCTGGAATTTTCTGCAATACTGGCGGCCATGACACCCAAAAGCTCTAAACGTAAACGCGTTTTTGGCGCGGTAACGTCCTTCGGTACATCGATCACTTCGACTTTAGCATCACCAAAGATATGCATATCGGCAATACTCTGATTTTGAGCAACGATTGCCGCACCTTTTGCACGACTAGGCTCCGACAATACCAAAGTGCTAGGCGATAAAATCATCCAAGTAAAAATAGCTAATTGGCTGGAGATTAACACGGTAAAAGTTAGCTTACCTAAAATTAAAGCCAGACGCTGCCAAGGCAAAATAACAATTGCTTGCTCAGTCACTTTGCACTCCAGTCGGCTAACTCTTTAATGTTTTTTTCCATAGCGTTTGTATAATCTTTATATATTTTTTATTAATGTCATAGCAGCTTTTGCGAAGCTTCAAATATAACGTTATCTTCATCGACTTCTGCAGGCCACTGTAACCCTAAAATATCTAAGAAACGACGACGAATACCAATGCCTGCCCAGCCATCAGGCTGAACATAACCCTTACCGATATCTTGGCCATCTGTATTGGTAATCGCTAACTCCACATTCTCAGCCGGTTTTTTAATCACACCAATCAATACCGGTAACGTGGCATTAATTTTTTTACCATCAAGAGGAAAACTAACATCACCACCACTAAACAAGAGGCGGCCATCTGCGGCCAATATCTGTTTATCACTGATAGAAAAAAGTCCATTAAACTCACTTAATTCAAAATCGCCGATAAGCGATGAATTTCCTTGTTTTAACAGAGGTGCCAAATAACGTGAAGACATAAATGCGTCACTTTCTATTATTTGGATCTGATCAGTATTGCCTCGCACAAGACCCTTAAATTTAAGTTCATCTCCTGAAACGTTGACCTTAGCCGCAAGCTTACCCGTGAATAATTCGCTCAGTTGAATATCCCACTGCCCAATGACCTTACCGACCTTAGGAATATTAATGCGTGCTTGACCTTGCCAGAGGGTACCACTAACAAGATCAACCTGAACAGGTAACCGACCTATATGAGGCTGAACCTTGGGCCATATAAACTCCAGAGGAGCCGTAAGTACCAAGAATATAACAAAACTGAATAGCCCGATTAATACATACCCTTTAGCGGACCATGTGGCAGACAAAAATACCTTCAAAATTATCTCTTTTAATTATTTTCGTATAATAAAGCAAACATTCTACTGAATGCTGCGCGTAGTGTAATGGAGTTTTATGTCAGATTGTTAAAACAAAGACAGATTCTTTGGTGAATTTTTCTTTTGACACAATTAATGAGTTCTTTGCCTATAAATTGTTCATTTATTAATCAATATATAAGATTTAATCCCAATAATCACGCCAGATCCTCCACCACAGCGCGCTCAATTAAGCCCGCTCTATCCTGACCCCACGATACTAAATCGCCGTATTGAAAAGTAGGGACTCCCCAAGAACCTAACGCCAACATTTGCTCTCTATTTTCCTCCGCCCAAATTTGCCACTGCTCGTTACCGTCATCATCCTTCAATAATTGCTGTGCGTAGGCCCAGTCTAAACGCGTGCGTTCAACGATAATTCTTAAACCCGCATCGGTTTCAGAACGGATGCCTTGAGCATTAACGGCTTCCGCATAGTTGAGTAGGAAGTCGGTTTCTTTACCCAGCGATTGAGCATATTTGAAAAGAGCATAACAACGGTTTACGCCTTCACCTAAAGGGTCTGCAACAAAGCCGTAATCGATGCCTAATTTAACCGCTTCACGCTTGGTATCATGAAATATATACATCTTTTTCGTGTGAGGCACTAACAGACCCCGCATAACCATGGGTAATACAGGCTTAACCTCTAATGCTAACTGGTAGTGTTGGGCCAACTTTATAGCTTGATGTAAGCCCAAGTGAGAATAAGGACTGCGAATAGAGAAATACAACGTCAGTTTTTTACTGTTGGGATTTGCCGCTAATAAAGGCGCAGTTTTACAAAAATTACGATGAGTTTGATCAAACTGAACCTCTCGGCCCTCTCCCAAACCTAACAGTAGTAAACGCGCTTCCAAATGATCTAAACGGTCTAACCCCCAATACCACTCACCCGCATAATAAAGCATGGCACTCATATAATGCCCTTGCTCAAGCAGCATTTTCTCATTTGCGGCCAACTGTTCCGAGCAAGTGGCCTCATCCATTGTGCTATGAGCAATAAGTTTTACATTTAATGGGGAAATAGGCTGTTGAAACCAGTAGTCTTTAAATACTTGCTCAACCGCCACCCAATCATTAATCGTATTTTTTCGGCTTTGATTCTCTAACTGTAATAACGCATAACTGCCTTGCTTTATTTGGTAAGAGTCGTTTTCAGGTGTACGAGTTGGCCATTCAAGCTTGTATACATTCGCAAGATAGGAGGCATCCACACATCCATTGTCATGCCAAAGCTCAGTTTCAGGATACATATCTTGCTGCAGATTTAAGGTGGTCCGAAATTGTATTTGAACATCAAAACGCTGCTCAAAATCAGCCAGTATCTGAACTAAAAGATAACTGTAGGGATCATTGATACGTAAATAAACTTCAATAAGGTGCGGACGAGAAAGCAACTTACGTTTTGTCTCCTGCACCTGACGTTTAAACGTTAACAGTGCATTGCTGGACATTAAGCGAGCACCATAGGGCTGTATGATTTTCTGTAGAGTTTCTTTCATGCTTCATCTTTTCTTATTATCAAATGCCTACTTTTTGCTGCAAGTCACTACTGTCTGATCTCTTCAATCAAAGTTCGTTCAATCGGCAGCTGAACATAGCCTGTTTCAATGCTCCAAAAGTAGTAATAACCAATCGCTCGCCCCTGATCATCACGACCCGTCGTGATTTTTCCATCCTTTACCGTCCACGATTTTACGACCTGGCCCCCATCGACATAAGACACCTTTAAATCTTCCCCTAAAAAGTTATCAGCCTGACGAGACAGTTTATTCATCGTCTCCTCTGTGCATGCCGTCATCAAAAACACGCATACAGCACCCAACACAATATTACGCAGGGTTTGTGGCACATAACGGTCATTTTTCATCTTAAATTCTCGTATAACTGAATGGATTAATATACGTTAAACTAACAAGATTAGGCATCAAGTGGTAGAGTGAGTTTTGCCATCTATACTTTAACTCTCAATAATTAAAAGCTAAAAGCCAACTCCCTATGATTACTGTCAATGAATAAACGCCCAACCAAGCGCGAAATCCGCCAACAAATGAATAATGAGGTTGACCAATACCTTACTAAAGGTGGAGAAGTGCGTGAGTTTCAGCGCGGAGAAAGTGGTTTAGTTAACGGGAAAATTGACGATCGCAGCAGTGGTTTTGAGCAAGGAAAGCAACAAAGAACACCGCTATTAGATGAATTAAAAGCAGTCGATGACCGAAAAAAACCTGCCAATGCGACACCCCTTAAGAGTAATCGACCTAGAAAGAAGATAATCTATGACGACTTTGGTGAGCCTGTTCGTGAAATTTGGATAGAGTAGCTCAACGTGAGAGCTACCTTCGCCTTACTTTAAACGTTCAAGTTTATCTTCCCGTAGAATGCTCCAATCTCTCGCATCGTCTAACCGTTCATTATAAATATCAAGCCAAGTACGAGAGCCTTGAATCATTTTGGCTAAATCAAACATACCCATTTTTAATGCCGATAAGAACTCTTGATAGCTCTGCTCTTGTTCAACCATCGTTTGCTGAAATGTGGCTACTTGGCTTTGCTGGTAAGTAAGCGATAAAGTTCCTATTGTACTTGCCTGCTTGTCTATCTTCATTTGCATTAATTCAATAACGGCTGCCTGCTCATCGAAACTTGAACGTGAAACATAAGGCTCATCAACGTGAAACAGCTTAAGAATTAACATCGTAAACGATACTGATAAAACGATCACCATCGTAACCGCAACGATTATTATCACGGTTCTATTTTTACCGACTTTGCCCTCTAAAAGACTTATTCGCTGCTCATCACTTAATTGCTCAGAATCTGACATAACCTGCTCTCTGCTCTTATCGACTACGCTGAAGTTTTTACTTGCTTACTTAGTGTAGTCAGTAATGACAGATTCGAACAATTTGGCAGCAATTTAATCTGTTAACGCTAC
>JBNMPQ010000068.1:0-11085 GCA_051276935.1 Oleispira sp.
TAGTCTCTAAGCAGAGAGTTCATTGCTCTCTGCTTTTTAAAATAAATTCTAATGATCAGGAAGTTAAGTTAAGGGCCAGCACGGCCCTTTTATTATTTGAATCTAAGTTTTGCTTCAAGCACCCATTTAAATACGCTATCCAACTGCGCACTGTCCTGCATTAACTCACTGCTATTTTCAATATAAACCTGCTGTACGGGTGAAACCGGATAAAATAAATAAAATGACTGGATACGCAATATCGCCCCAGTCTTCTTCACTGCTACTCAACATAATACTAATAATAATCGGCATTATGCTGGCTAGCAGAACAACACCATCATTGACTTGCTCTCGATTCACCTGGCTCTGGTACGTCGCGCCACCCTGTAATACTTGATTGCGCAGTAGATATAATCGATCGAGTACAATAGAGAATAACGGTGCAACTTTCTTTCTGCTTAAGCAATTAAGAGCCTCAACAGATGATTGATTAAAGCGGATGCGCCACGCTGATTCTGTCGCCTCTAACGCCTCACGGGTATCTTTCTGATCACCTTGCAAACGCTGCGCTTGCCAAAACTCTGCGAAAACATAAGGGTTTTTAATTGACGCCTTCACCGAACCCGAATACTCATTCCACAAACAGGCATAGATACGCTGCTGATCATCAAGAGCCACAAGCTTTTCGATAAAAGGCGCGATAGGTTCCTCACCCTCAATGTAAAAACAAGCACTGAAACTGATCCAGAGATTAATAAAAGCTTGGTCGATATTATCACTTTGAAGTTGCACCCCCGCCGCTTTTAACCAACTGAGAGAACGATGTAAACGCGTCCCGTGTACTTGGGTAAAGTCATCACTATGTGCTCGCAATTCTTGCTTTAGTATTTCGTATTGGTCAATTAACAGGTGGTTACTCATGTCATCACTCTTATGTATTTATGCTCTCATCATTCAATGTTTGAAGAGAAAACACCAGCCTTCATACTCATTAATTTAAAGCAGTCTCGGCGAAGCGAACAATAGAGAAGGTTAATAAATAAAGTTTCAGAAATGATACAACAACAAAAACACTGTAATAGAGAGCGAAAAAACTCAGAGAAGTGAGGACTGAAAAAGAGATACTAGAAATAGTCAGAAAAAAGACAAATAAAAAAGAAGGCAACGCCTTCTTCTTTATTTAAAACATTAATCGTCGCTAGTAGCACCGATAATGTGCAGTAAAGCCGTGAACAAGTTGTAGATGTTCAAGTACAAACCAACCGTTGCCATGATGTAGTTAGTTTCGCCACCATTGATGATACGGCTAGTATCAAACAAAATGAAGCCAGACATTAACAACACAATAGCGCCAGAGATGGCTAAAGAAAACAGTGAAATATCAACGCCAAAAAAGTAAGACGCGACCATGGCGCCAATGGCACCTACGATAACAACCATCAAACCTACAAACAAAAAACCACCCATAAAAGAGAAGTCTTTTTTCGTCGTCAATACATAAGCGGAAAGCGAGAAGAAAATAATCGCGGTGCCGCCTAGTGCCTGCATAACCATTTCAGAACCGTTTGGCAAAGCAAGGTAGCGGTTAAGCATCGGTCCAAGCGCTGCACCTAAAAGGCCTGTGAATAAAAATACAACCGGAAGACCCATCGCCGTGTTGGCCGTACGCGGAAGAACAAACCATACAATGGCAAGTGCCGCCAAAGACATCATCAGAGCGGTACCACCGCCTAGATTCATAGACATTGAGATACCTGCAGTTAAAGCACTGAAGGCTAAGGTCATGCTAAGAAGCATATAGGTATTGCGTAATACCTTTTGGGTTTCTGCACTCGTCACATTTTGCGCGGTGCCCGTATTTACATGTTCCATTTGTCGCTCCATTGATTAAATTTTCGAGTACTAACGTAGATAATAAGGGTGTCACGGGGAATTTCAAGTGACTTATCCTTCTTATCCGAATGAACAAAGAAAAATTTGTAATGTAAGGTCAGGATCTACGAATTAATCGCGATTAATTCAACGTCAAAGATCAAAACTGACCCCCCAGGTATTACTCCAGCCGGACGATTACCATAAGCAAGCTTGCTTGGAATGAATAAACGCATTTTTTCACCGACCACCATTAACTGCAAACCTTCAGTCCAACCTCGAATCACTTGATTCAAACCAAATTCTAATGGCTGGCCACGCTCAACCGAACTGTCGAATACCGTACCGTCGATCAACGTACCGTGATAATGAGCCGATACTTTTGTTTTTGCACTGGGATGCTCACTGCCCGTACCCGCTTGAAGTTGAAGGTACTGCAAACCAGACTCTGTTTCCTGAACACCTTCGCTGTTTTTATTTTCAGCTAAAAATGCGGCACCCGCATCGATATTGCCCGCAACACTCGTGCCGCTTGTACCAGAAAATGCACGCACTAAGGCGAACATAATTAAAGCACCAATCACAATATAAAGAAAAATCATCAACATAAAAAATCCTCTGGAAAGTTAATTGCAGAAGATTTTAACAGAAGCTCAAGATATACGCTTTAATAAGCCGCTAGACCAAAGTATTTAATCAGTCGTCAGTTTTAAGCACTTGCCTCTGCCTTGCTGTCTAAAGGAATTATACGGAAATGTGTGATCGCAAAGGCGATGCAAAATAATGGACCCAGTAAATTAAAGAAGGCATATGGCAAATAAGAGAGCGTCGCCACGCCTAAAGTACCGGCCATATAAGCACCACAAGTATTCCAAGGAATAAGGGGCGATGTCATAGTGGCTGAATCTTCCAACGTGCGCGATAGATTTTGTGATGCCAAACCACGCTTCGCATACTCAAGTTTGAACATACGACCAGGCAATACGATGGCGATATACTGATCTGCCGTCATCACATTCGCACCAATACACGTAAAGACTGTCGTAATAATCAAACCCGTCGTCGACTCAATTGAACTCATGATAGCCGTTAAAATACGCTGTAATAACCCCACCGTCTCCATCACCGAACCAAAAGCCATGGCGCATAAAATAAGCCAAACCGTATTTAACATACTGCTCATGCCGCCACGTGATAACAAGCTATCCAATGCTTCATTTCCAATACTGGACTGATAACCATCAAACAAAACCTTCCATACCGCCAGTAAGCTTTGTTCAGCCCCTGATAAACTGGCACTAAAACCCGATACCGCTACAAATCGACTGACCGCGTCTGGTTGAAAAATCACCGCAAAAACACCGCCCAGTAAAGCGCCCACTAAAATCGTCGGCAACGCAGGTAACTTCAGCCAAGCCAGCACAAAAACAAAAACAACCGGTAATAACAAGTGCAACCCTATTGTAAAGTTCGCATCCAGCCCTTCCATCGTTTCACGAATCGATTGAGCAGATGCTAAAGAAGCTTCCCCACCCATAACGCTGAATAATAATAACGCAATTACAAAACTCGGAATGGTTGTCCAGAGTAAGTTTTGAATGTGAACAAATAATGGCGTGTCCGTTACCGCAGAAGCTAAGTTAGTGGTATCCGATAATGGCGATAACTTATCACCAAAATAAGCACCCGAAATAACAGCCCCTGCCGCAATAGCAGGATCAAGCTGCATCGCCGTCGCCATTCCCATAAACGCAACACCCAAGGTGCCCGCAACGGTCCAAGAACTGCCAATACTCATTGCAGCAATAGCACACACTAAACAGGCCGCCGCGTAAAACCACTCTGCACTGATCAGCATAAGGCCATAATAAATTAAGCTTTGAACAGTGCCTGATAACATCCAGCTACCAATCAGTGAGCCGACAACTAAGAGAATGAGCACGGCAATCATTGCGTTAGAAATGCCGTCAATAATGCCTTGCTCTATGTCGCTCCATTTATAACCTAATCTCACCCCAATCAATGAGGCAATAGCAGCCGCAATGAGTAAGCCAATTTGGTTGCCTCCATAAGAAGAGTCATCGGCAAAATAATAGACTGATGCGGCCAACATGATCATAAGTAAAATCACAGGCAATAGGGCTAAACTGAGTGGAATGGGTTTATCGCTTGCAGTACCCGGTGGTACATTTGGGGTCGGAGTAGACATATAAGCTCTTTTATTAATTCGAATTGCCGCATTCTAACCAATTAGTTAACTTTTTATAATGAGTCGGTGCATAAAATTAACGCTAAAACGCAAGTTTTGCTCCTAATTGCAACGAACTTGACGATAGGTCATCAAATCCCGTTCGCGTGAACTCAATATACGCCCCCGCATTTTTCGCTTTTGGCATGGGAAAAGAAAAACCCACCGTATTTAATTCTGAACAGCCTTTCTTTGACCAAGGCTCAACCAACCCCGTTAATACGGCAGACCAGCAATGCTGGCCATAACGATAATAAGGCCCCGCACTCAACGGTGAATCTTTATTGTCGATAGGCCACTGCAAGGCGACCTCCCAAGAAGCACTTAACCCGTCAAATAAACCAATCTTATCTTGTTCAGAATCGTCATCAGAGGATCGATCAGACTGTGCCTTACTGTTCCACGACCAAACCCCCAATTGCGTGCTTAAAAAAGGAAACCATTGAACGCCAATACCCGCTTTAATTAATTTGCTAGACGCTCCCTCATCCGATCCCTCCAACACATGAACGCCTAACCCTAATGCGAGATCGACATAAGTCACAGGGGCAGACAGTGCGGGCATTGGCATAGACAGAAAAATCGCTAAGCTAAAGATACGAATTTTTATATAGAAGCGCTTTCTATTACAATTCTTTCTATTAAAGCCCTTTGTATACGCCATCGGTTCAAACAGGCTCAGCTTCACATCAATTCCTCTGCATGATTAAAGTTCGCAGCGCGATTACCGTCTTGCAATAAGACGACTAATTTTGCCAAGCGTTCAATTTTTATATTTGAGAGCTGGCGATAATCAAAATAAGGACACACAATAATATTCAGTGATCGATTAATCGCAAAATCGTTATCCAACCAATTCACCTGCACACATTCTCGCGAGACATTTGCTAACAGGCGCTCAGAAAAGGCCTTACCCATAATAATATGAACCGCAGAATTACCGTTAGAAGGCATGTTCAATCCTAGCGTCGTTGCAGAGCTATCTATAAGATGAGTATCAATATGCAGCTCTGTTTCACTGCCCTGCTGTAAAAGAGATTGATCTCGATAATCCTGCCAGCTGGCATACTGTTTCAATAATGGATTACCCGTCTTTTCAGCTAAGCAATAAACAAATTTGGCATACACATTAAATATTTTGCGCCAGTGATTGCCCGCTTCGGTCGCAATTCGTTTTATTTCCCCCAACGGTAAGTGGTTTATTACCGTCGTATTATGGTACTCCGCTAAAGGCGGACGATTTGCCAAGTACACTTTTATCATTGCTTATTACTGCCTGAATGTTCAATCCACTGATTTTAATGCGCCAAGTCAACCACACCCAGTATAACTAATATATAGTGAATGCTGATTTGAATTGGACAGAAACATGTCGACACACACCTCTCCAAAAGAACGCTCAGAAAGCCTCCCTTCGCCGCTATGGCAGATTGCTTTTCGTCCACTGTTCCTCGCAGCAAGTTTATTCATTACCTTTGCGCTGGCGGTATGGGCATTTGTATTATCCAATATCATTCCAAGTTTAACGGCAAACTACTCCCCCTTTGGAGGATGGCTTGTATGGCATGGTCACGAGATGGTTTTTGGTTTTGTTCAAGCCGTGGCGATTGGTTTTCTTCTGACCGCGTCTCGAAACTGGGCCGGACAACCGGGCATTAACAGTCGTTTTATCAAAGCCTTAATCATCAGTTGGTTACTCGCCAGAATAGCGTGGTTTATTCCTGCAATACCCGCACTGTTGGTCGCGTTGCTTGATGTACTAACGCCTGCATTAGCGGCACTAGGCTTGGCACAGACACTCAAAGGCGGTGAGAGAGATCATGGCAAAGGGAGTCAACGTCATAATTGGCCTTTTGTCTTATTATTATCCGCTTTTGCAATAATCCAAATTGCGTTTCATATAATAATAAACGCTTACCCGCAGTTTCTAACACGGCTAATGCAAGCCGCGGTTCTAATGATGGCGGCAATGACTTTATGGGTCTCAGGACGCGTCTTACCTTTTTTCACTCGCTCTAAACTTAAAACATCAATAACGGACCTGCCACAATGGCTCACCCCCTTTTCGATGACCGCTAGCTGGCTCATTATTCCTTGCGTCATACTCAATCAATTATTCTCTAGCTTTATGAGTGCACACATAATCACAATCGTGGTGGCTATCGCAGCCGCTTTGGGACATGGCTATCGTTTATTTTTATTCTATCGAAAAGGCATCATGCAAGAGCCAATGCTCTGGTCACTTTATGTCGCGTACGCCTGGATTGTTATTGGATATTTACTCATAGCCATCTCGATAGTTAGTTCAGCCATACTGCCTTGGCTCCATGCAATCACTTTAGGTGGATTACTCACAATGATTATAAGCATGATGGCACGCATCAGTCTCGGCCATACCGGCAGACCTATATTAGCGCTTGCGGGAATTCGCTGGGTATTTATAGGCATTCAAGCAGCGGCCTTAATAAGAATTACTTCTCAATCGATCGACGGTTTCATCACCGCTCTTTTAATCCTATTAATCGGAATGATTATTTTTTTGAACCATTACTTGCCCATTTTGATAAAACCAAGAGTCGATGGCAGAGCAGGATAATCTGGACTTTCACAACCTTTAGAAAGCAATCGATATTGAATAAGTGACCGTAAACAAAAAAGCCCCATTATTAATAATGAGGCTTTTTTGTTATCAGTAATAAAGGCACTGACACACTACCAAGGTAAAACCTCACCATTGGAGTGCCAGAAGCTTCCTGTATTTTCTAGCGTAAGCTCTTCGATTCTCTGAGCTAAGCCGTTAGCAGCTTGCTCAGGAGAAATATCACCGTTAAAACCAACCATACGCGTTTTAACAAAACCTGGATGTAATAAAGCAACCGCAATCCCCTTAGGTTTAAGGTCAATGGCTAAAGATTTACCAAAAGCGTTCAACGCCGCTTTTGACGCGCGATAACCATAATAAGCTCCCGAGCTGTTGTCTGCTAGCGAGCCCATACGACTGGTGATCATAGCAACCTTGCTGCCTTCAAAAAGCATACTTTGAAAAGCATGCGTAACGCGCAAAGGTGCAATCGCATTAATTTCTAGCTGAGTTTGAATGCTATCAAAATCCATGTCTTCTAAAGACTCATTCATGAAGACCCCTGCATTATTAATCAGGATATCGATTTTCTGACCCGAATCAGAATTAATCAAGGTACTGGCAAGTACTTCAGCCACCATGGCAATTGAATCTTCAGAGCGCACATCAATATCGCTAATGACCATGTCGGCAATATCATCTAATACTTCTGATGACTCGCGGCAAATAGCGATAACGGTACAATCCTGAGCGCGGTAATGTTTCGCAAGCTCTAGACCAATGCCTCTGTTTGCACCCGTTATGACGACGTTTTTCATATTTGAAACCTCAATAATTAATGTCTTTTTTCGTTTTTCTTTTTTCGTATTGCTGAATGAGCATGACTCAATGTACTAATAACGGTATTTTTCTATACATCATCCGGATCAATGATTTTTTTGGTGCGAAACGTAGGCAAATTGATACCTTTCCAAATAGCATAACCTCTCGCTAAGAAAATAATACCCCCAGCCACCAAACTCGCTACAATCATACTGACCTGCAATTCTACCAAACCAATATACAGCCAACTGCCTAACCATGAAGGTGTTGCATTTAAGGGACCCTTAAAGACCATCGGCTCTTCATTACACAATACATCCCTTAATATTCCCCCCATAACGCCGGTCGTGACACCCATAAAGCTGGCAACCAAAGGGGAAGCATTCAGCTGAAGCGCAGCCTCTGTGCCCGTAATACTGAATAACGCTAAACCAATGGCATCAAGCACTAAAAATAAACGCATCGGCATCGCCCACCAGCGCACTAAGACGAAGACACTAAAAGCAGCGAGCATAGCAATTAATAGATAAGTTTGATCAGCGATCCAAAATACCGGTCGATCAAGCAGCATGTCCCTTAACGATCCCCCCCCTAATGACGCGGCCAGGGAGACCACCACAATACCAAATAAATCATATTGCTTATTACCCGCTTCAAATACAGCAGCGCTTGCCATAGCGGCAACCGCGGCCATACCCAGCCAATAAGTAAAAAGACTAAACGTCTGCTCAGACGCCGCTAAATCAAACATCGCGATTAGCTCCACACTTTTAATGCGTTTATAAAACAGGGCTTTATTTCTAGGCTAAATAACCGGCAGGCCGCGGCGAATATCCAATAAATAATGGCCGTAAACTTCTTTTTTAGCTAAATCCAAAACCAGCGCCATCGCTATTTCAGCATATTGAGATTGAATCAGAACGTGTTCAAATTGATCTTCTATGCGATACACATGGCCAACCACGCCTGCAGTGCAATCGCTTTCACCAAAATCTTCAGCAGGAATAGCTTCAACATACGCCCAGAAATCGAATAATGGCTCACCGGCTTCAATTTTTTCAGGTTTACCAATTTTGGTCGCGTGAAACTCTTCCGATGTTAATTTACGAGTATTCATAAATACCTTCTTACCTGTTCAATAATGACCAATAACAATTTATCGTTACGACAGAAAACAATAAAGCCAGCAAGCTGGCTTTATTGTTACGTTTAAAACCCAGCTAAAGATTATTCAGCTTTTGGTTTCTCACGTAACTTAATATTCAATTCGCGTAACTGAGCATTAGCTACAGCACCCGGAGCCTGTGTCATTGCACACGCAGCCGATTGAGTTTTAGGGAACGCAATCACTTCACGAATCGAAGTAGAACCGGTGAGCAACATCACCAAGCGATCAAGACCGAATGCCAAACCACCGTGGGGTGGCGCGCCAAACTTAAGCGCATCTAACAAGAAACCAAACTTCTCTTGTTGCTCTTCTTCGCTAATGCCTAAGATTTCAAACACAGTTTCTTGCATAGATTGATCATGGATACGGATTGAACCGCCGCCCAACTCACAACCGTTTAAGACCATGTCATAGGCACGAGAAAGTGCGGTTAATGGGCTGGCTTTCAATTCTTCAGCGCTGCACGAAGGTGCCGTGAACGGGTGGTGAATGGCGGTAATGCCGCCATCTTTAGTCTTTTCGAACATTGGGAAATCAACAACCCACATTGGCGCCCACTTGCACGTATAAAGGTCTAGATCTTCACCCAGCTTACAGCGCAATGCACCCAAAGCTTCGTTTACGATCATTTCTTTATCAGCGCCAAAGAAGATGATATCGCCCGTTTCAGCGCCCAACTTCTCCATGATAGCCATAGTATTGTCATCGCCAATAAACTTAATGATTGGGGACTGTAAACCTTCTATGCCCTTTTCAATGTCATTAACCTTAATCCATGCCAAACCTTTAGCGCCATAGATGCTAACAAACTTTGTATAGGCATCAATCTGCTTACGGCTGATGCTAGAACCACCCGGAACACGTAATGCAGCAACGCGGCCTTCAGGATCTTTAGCAGGCGCCGCGAATACTTTGAAATCGATGTCTTGCAAGAATTCAGCAATATCAACTAACTGCAAAGGAATACGCAAGTCAGGCTTATCGCTACCGTACTTAGACATCGCTTCGCTATAAGGCATGCGTGGGAATTCACCCAGCTTCACCTCTAATTCTTTTTCGAACAATTCAGTAATCATGTTCTGAGTCAGGGTCATGATTTCTTCTTCGTTGATGAACGACGCTTCGATATCTATCTGAGTAAACTCAGGCTGACGATCGGCACGTAAATCTTCATCACGGAAACATTTAGCAATCTGGTAGTAACGGTCAAAACCGGCAACCATCAACAGTTGCTTAAACAACTGTGGCGACTGTGGCAACGCAAAAAAGCTATGTTCATGGGTACGCGAAGGTACTAGGTAATCACGAGCGCCTTCTGGAGTAGCACGGGTCAAAATAGGCGTTTCGATATCTAAGAAACCGTTATCTTCTAAATAACGACGTAGATTAGAACTTACCTTAGAACGGAAACGCATTTTTTCTTGCATTTCAGGACGACGCATATCCATGTAGCGATACTTTAAACGAATGTCTTCGCCGACATCGGTATAGCCATCTAATGGGAAAGGCGGTGTTTGCGCTTTGTTTAAAACCGTAATCTCTTTACCTAAGATCTCAATTTTACCCGTACGCATACCTTCATTCACTGCGCCATCTGGGCGACCACGAACAAGACCAACAATCTGAACAACGAATTCAGAACGAACGCTATCAGCTGTATTAAAAGCTTCGATTGTATCGGGGTCAAAAACAACCTGTACGATGCCTTCACGATCTCGTATGTCTAAAAATATTACCCCACCGTGATCACGGCGGCGGTGAACCCAGCCACAAAAAGTGACGGTATCGTCAATCGAGGTTTCGTTGATATCACCACAATAGTGAGTGCGCATTAATTAATCCTATTTATTAGATAAAGAGATAGATGGATATGAAAATATTTAAGCCGAGCATTATACCGATTTTAACGCCTTTGCCGATACTTGTTCGCCATGTTTGCATGACTTTAATTAAAAATGTCGGCTATAAGTTAAAATATACGGCCGAATTGTACCTTGCTGGTACTAACCACTAGAGTAATATCGTGATCGTCGATAGATAGATGACTATTTTTCAAACGAATCAGCAACATAATCGTTTATAAACTGTACATAATAATAACTAACGCTAGGGTATTCCATGAAATCATTTTCAAACAAAGTGGCCGTCATCACAGGCGCAGGTTCTGGTATCGGTCGCGCACTGGCACAAGAACTGAGTTCAGAAGGTGCCCTTCTTGCATTGTCAGATGTTAATTTAAAAGGGCTTGAAGAAACCAAGGCCAGCTTAAACGGTAATGGCAAAGTGTTAATTACAACGCTAGACGTATCAGACCGCCAAGCATTTGAGGAGTATTCTCAAACCGTCATCAATGAATTTGGCCATGCTGACATGCTGTTTAATAATGCGGGAGTCGCGCTTTCACAAACGGTC
>JBNMPQ010000069.1:0-11046 GCA_051276935.1 Oleispira sp.
ACTTGGTATTAAGGTTAATATTCATCAGCAGTCGATCTCTGAAGCCTATTTTTATCTCTGCCATATTGCGTCTCTTAACATAATTAAATTAGTTGACCATAACGTTAGCATTTTTTGGACCAATCGATTTCTTGCAGTGTAATCATTAACTTACGAATAGGTACTTATTTATGTATCCATTGTGTAATGCTTCGTAATGCACGCTTTAACAGTACTTGTAGTGAGTCGTTACAATGGAATAAACGTGTGGTTTTTTGGTCTTCGAAGACTATTTTGGCAAAGCCCTTGGTGTTCACACAGACTAAATATGTTGGATTAATTTCAAGTAGTCTCGACCTTTAGTCTAATGGGCACGATTGAGGTACGTTTCTAATCAGTTTTTTAATGCCAAGCACTTTAATAGTGCAAAAAATACATTTCGGTGATGAGATCAATTAAATTCGGTTACAAGACTAAGTATAGAGGAGAGCGTTGGACTTATAGAGATATGGGTAAGGATAATGTATTTTGATCTGACATAGATAGCACTGAGGGGAAGTGGTCCACCCTGCAGGAATCGAACCTGCGGTCTCTGCTTATATGCCAAGAACAGGCTTTATTAGGCAATGAACTGTTTGCAATTGACGGGTGTGAAATGTCGTCTAATTCTGCAAAGGAAGGGTCTGTAACTTTAAAAGCGTTAGAAAATAAACGTACTAAGTTTAAGCGGTTAATTAAGCATTATGTAAGTGAGCACACAAAAATTGATGGCAATGATATGCTAGTTCATTAGAGAAAATTACGGGCTGAGCAAGCTATTGATCCTCTAACGAAATGCTGTTCAATTAATAAAAACAATATCAACAATATCAACAATATCAACAATATCAACAATATCAACAATAAAAATTCTACGGAGACTCCGAATAATGAACTGGGTTAATAACAGAAAACGTATTTACAGATCGATATGGTTATACATTTTTTAACTTTATTGGCTGGATGTGGTTCTGGTTCAGATGATCAAGTTCGGAATATCCCTCAACCTGAGCAACTATAAGAGCCTCAGACTTCGAGGATCCAAGCGGAGATAAGGACTCAAACGGTAATGAGGACCCAATAGCACTGTCAGTCTGTCGCTCAGCGGTTTACCCTTCACAAGAATGGATAAAATGTGAGTTGCAGAATTATGCAAAGGCAATAGGAGCCACCGCAAGACAACTATTAGATTTAGAGTTTTTGTGACGGAAGGGTCAATAGCGTTCTTGCATTTGCTGAGAGGCTCTTAGTTGATCCTTGTTGGAATAGCTTCCTTAATTTATGTGGTTCCGTTATGCCGCACTGTGTGGGAGACCCTTATTGACATCCCGGTACAAGCGATTCGTATGAGTCTATTGGGACGATTTATCCGGTGAATTTTTATAATCGTAAAGGTGCGCGCTTAAGTGAGCGAGTATGGGCACCTAAAAACTATCAAGAAGGTAAGAAGTATCCCGCAGTGATCATTCATTGTGAATGGCTCTGTACAGGCGCCAGAAACGCTATATTGGTGGGCTGCACAACTGTTGGTGGAAAATGGTTATCTTGTAATGACGTTTGACCCTAGAGCACAAGGCTATTCAGATCTTACTGCTCCGGGTGAAAAATTGGGCAGTAATTAAAACTCAGTTGTATTTAGACGTAATTTAATTGATGCCATTGATTTCTTTTACTCAACGCCAAACACTGTATATCCGCATAATTTGCCTGAAGCACCTGGTCCAACATTCGATTTTAATTTAGCAAAAACAACTAAATTTAACCCAATTCATGATCTATTGGATCTGGAGAGGCTTGGCATTGCAGGTCACTCAATGGGGGCTACGGCAGTTTCTGTTGTTCAGGGAGAGGCTGATTGGCAGGTTACAATGCATGATGATAATCCAGTGAAGATTGCTGTTGCGTGGGATAATCTTATGCTTGCAGGCAGTTTGGATGGTATTGATGTAGTGCCTCGAATGCCTTCAATGGGACAGTCTGGTGATTACTTCTTGGTCCCTCTTCCTTATCTTGAGCCTCCGTCAGAAAATAAAAATGCTGGCGTGGAATTGTGGCGTGATAGTGGTATTGATACCCATCAAGTAAATATTAGCGGGGCAACACATTATGAATGGTCATTGATTCATCCCTTTCCGTCTTCCTATTGGGAAGGTGGAAAAATTATTGCGCCAGATGGAAGTGATAATGGGGAAGGTTGGGCAAATCCTACGGCTCAGTATTACACTCTGGCTTGGTTTGATCGGTATCTGAAAATTGCCGGTGAAAAAGGATACGAGGATGCTGATGAGAGGCTTTTAAATGACAAAATATTTAGGGATCGAATGAGTTGGTATCATCCAAGTAAAAGGGCTTATAAAGGGCGTGATAGAAGAGTGCATAGCTGCGATTATATAGCCTTGGGTTGTTAGGATGCGCGATTAGAGCAATTTAATCGTCCCTAGTTTTCTAGACACTGCTTTGATTAATTTATAAATAACTCATTTAAGGTATCTTATGGCGCGATCTTCCTTCGCTCTAAACTTAGAGTAGCTACAAAAAGTTATCAGGCGGTTATTATTCTGGTGGACTTAGCGAAGGTTGGTATTTGATACCTTGTTTAGCAGCGCATCGGTACAGTATTTCCTTGCTTTGCTGATTTCGTCGCTTACGATATGATTTTTGCGAGTATTTTCATCGCTGAATTGTTAATTCGTTCGATGGTAACGATTACAAAAAAACCTATCATAAATGGTTTTTTTATCCCTTTGTTTATTGGTACGACTTATTAGGCTGTATTTCCGTTGGTTCAGACTGCTTCGGATATTTTCAATTTTATATCGATTGCAGAAGTATGAAATCATTGATTTAAGCAATAGCTTTCCTATTCGATTCGTAAAAAAATATTTCAATACCCTGTCGAGGAAGCCTCTGATCGTGTTGTGATTAATGTTTTAAATGGCGATCAGGACGAAGTAAAATGTGAAACCCTGTGGCTAGTAGGGCAGTGAAAGAGGTAGTGATGCCACAAAAAGAGGTCATTATTGAATGGCTAGCAGGCAAGGTGAATGAAATTATAGAAACCATTTATCCGCTTAGGCGAGAACAGTTAAGGGACTACATTGATACCATTGTTAGTGAATCCATTAACCAAGATGCAAAAGTTGCCGCGCTTGAAAAAATGCCAGTGGTCGGGCGGCCTATAGTCGATGTGATTGAATCAACAGTTTCAGATATTGTATTCAACGTGCTGGATCGGTTAGTGGATATTGGTCACGAGGATACCGATATGCTCGTGAAAGAGCTGACTGATATGATAATCGAACAAGTAATACAGCCTTCCCAAACCTTGAATGATGCAGGAGTTAATGTAGTTGTTGAGGTAATCGAAGTTATTAAAGACGAAGTGGAAGTTTAAAAATGGAAACTTAAGGAGCGGCCAGTGTAGTCGTGCCATTGTTAGCCATACGCAACGTTTGGTCGTGAATATATTTGTAGATGTCGCGCTGTTTTTTCAGGAAGTCCTAAACTTTGTCTTTGCCCCATAGTGGCCAGTGATGGTTGGCGAAATAGATTTCAGCTTTGCCGAATTGCTTGCGAGCTTCCTCAATGATGAAGGTCGACACTGCCGGGTAGTGAGCTTAAACCCTCTGGATTCTCTAAAAGGCGGACAATAAAAGGAATATTTTCTGCGGGTACTCCTAACTCTGCCAGGCTCGCTAAACCCTCACGCAAGCTAATATGATCGCATGCAAACGAAATAAACCAGTCACGGTAGTTGTCGGTATTAGAAGCTTTAAGAGCCATGGTTAACCCTCTATAAATCAGAAGAGTTAAATTACACTAATCCAGTATGCGATTTCAATGACAGCCGTCGCATCATTATATGCGAGGGTAAGGCTAACAACCTTATTAATGTTGTTAGCCTATTTTGTTAACTTATGATGTTTACTCGCGCAGATTAGGTATGTAATTTCTCCAACTGACGATCTAACGAATCTACTTGCTTAATCAAGTGCTGGTTGCTCTTCTGCGATTGATCAGACAGTTGCGCTAAGGTATCAGCGGCACCACCAATGATGGTTAGGTTTTTATTGATCTCTTCCGCAACTTGGCTTTGTTCTTCTGCCGCTGCCGCAACTTGGTCTGCATTATCGTTAATACTATTGGTAGTCTCTACTACTTCACTTAGCGAGCTAAAAGCTTGATTGGTCTGCTCAACACTTTCTTCCGCTTTATTACTGCTGTTATCAATGATGGTGACTGCTTTCGATACTTCAAGCTGTAAACTTTGAATCATTGAATTGATTTCGTCAGTCGAGTTTTGTGTTTTAGAAGCAAGGCTGCGCACTTCATCGGCCACTACTGCGAACCCTCGGCCTTGTTCACCCGCTCGGGCTGCTTCAATTGCGGCATTCAGCGCCAATAAATTGGTTTGTTCGGCGATGGCCTTAATAACATCAATAATGCGGGTAATGTCTTCACTGCGAGCAGCAACTTGCGAAATAGACTTACTGGCATCGCCCATGTCATTTGACAAATTACGCACACCATCAACCGCTATTGAGAGTGACGCTTGTGATTTCTGAATAATCTCTTGTGATCTCCTTGCTCCATCGGCCGTCGACTGTGCAAGTCGTGCAACTTCGTGAGAGGTTGCTGACATTTCATTGGTTGCGGTTACTACGCTGGATATTTCCAGCTGTTGCTGACTGGTTTGCTGATTGGTATCACGACTTATTTGTTCGCTGGTGGCGGATGAATCACGTACTTCATTACTGACATTTTTCAATTCATTAATCATGTCGCGCAGCTTCTGTAAAAAGAGATTAAAGCCACCACTTAAAGCAATTAGCTCCGCGTGGGTCTCTAATTTTAGCTGCTGGGTTAGGTCACCATCAGCGCTGGCAAGATTATCGATACGGTTGCGTAATTCATAAAGGGGTTGGACGATTGATTTAATAATCCAAGTCATAATCAAGGTCGCAAGGAGGGTGACGATTAAAGCCAATATGATTTGCTGGGTATTAATACTGGCGAAGCTGTCTTCAAGCTCGGATACTAGAGCAGTTGCTCTGGCTAGTGCAATATCCTTTGGTAGTTCAATAATAAACTGCCACTGATTGCCAGATGCAGAGATATTAATACTTTTACTGATGACAAAGTCATTCGCTGTTTCTAATATGTTGTTCTCGTCTGATAACTGCCTATATGAGCTGGCAAGATCGGGCAATGCTTCTTTTAACGGTCTTGCGGTCTTATCATGATAATGACTGCTGCCAACGATCAAGCCTATTTCACTTAGTAAGGTAACTTTTGCTGCGCCGGCAAAGAGTGACTGACTTAACTGGTCTGTCAAAACTTGAAACTTGGGTAAATTAACATCTACCCCAACAACCCCACGAAATTGATTGTTAATAACAATAGGTGCCGTGAGGCTAGTCATCAGCTCTGAGTAACCCTCCTCAATTTTATACATATAAGGTTCCATGGCGCAGGGCTTTTTACTGTCTTTTGCACACAGATACCATTCTGCTTCGCGCAGGCCAAATTCATTAAGTGTTGTGACGTATTTTTCTTGCGAGTTTTCTATACGAAATTGCACCAGCTTTTTCTGACGATCACGTACCCAATAGATTTCTAATGAACCTGATTTTACCGCATTGTAGTCAGCGTTACTGTCTTGGTAGTCGAGGTCATTACCATCGTATCCATCAGCTTCAAATTGAGTATACATCGAGCTGATATCGCTATTAGCGGCGAGTTGAGCTTGGATTAATAAATTTATTTGGCTGCGGCTGAGCTGCATTTGCGCTGAATTTATGCTGCTTTCAATGATCGACTTCATTGCCATAGGGACTTGATAGGCCGAATTAATGTAGCTGGCGACTTTGTCGCCATAACCCGCGGATTCTGCTTTTAAATGGTCATATACCGCGGCTTTTAAATCTGCTTGAGTTCGCTCGCTTAAAACGGCGCCTGAGTTATTTAATGCACGGTTTACATTAATACTCAGTACTAAAGCCATTGCGAGTAGCATCAAGATACTCGTGGCCATTAATTTCATGCGCAATGAAGATGATTTCATATGTATCTCGTAAAAAACAATAGATTTATCTGCGAGTATAGTAGTGATTTGGCATTACGTTATGGTTCGTTTTTTATTAGCCGCAGAATGACCTTGGCTATATCTGAGCTTGTTTGACCGGCAATATTATACAATTCGTCTTTTTGCGGGCCGCTTAAGCTAGAGGGTTCTAGGTTAGATAAAATGGCATAGCGCTCTTTACTGTTCCTAAAACCTACTTCCCTAGTCGTGATGCGATTATTTATTTCGTTACACCGAAAACATCGCCTGCCATTAATCGAGAAATCGAAACCGCTTGTGAGCGAGTTAAGGCGCTGTTTGAGGGAGAGGATGAAATAGAGTTTGAATTAATCATTGAACACGATTTCAAAACGCAGTTGATCGATCCAGTATTATCTTTGGGTAGTGAAGTGGGCGATACCTCTGAATTATTTCTATGCAGCTGGCAGCTGATACAACCCTTTATTGAATATACCCCAACGAACCAAGATCAAGTGTTGCCAGAGCCGACTGTGCAAGAGCATACCGAGGTAGAGCGCGAAGCTGTACCTGATGATGTATTAACGGTAAACGAAGTCAATCGTGTCGCTGGGCGGCTTACTTTATGGGTCAATAACCCACATCAAATTAACTCTAGAATTCTTAATGCTTACCTAACATTAAGGCGCTCTAGGGAAAACCTGATAACCGTCGGGATGCTGCAAGCTGAGTATGGCGAAGCGAATTTTAATACGAACTTCGTACAGATGAGGAATATCGCTGCGAATAACCACGGCAAGGTATTCGAACTAAACGGCGAGCTGGTCGAGATTTGGCAGCCAGTAGCACGTTTAATCGAACAGTATGAAGAGAACGTTTTTGATTAATACTGGTTTAATTTGAAGTACATTCTTTCTTGCGGGCATCTTTAACATACATGGTTGATTTATCTCTGATCTCTTCATCAAACAATTCAGTAGCACGAATTAAATCACCTAGCTTCTTGTAACCGTAGTTAACAGCTGAAAAAGAACTATTATTCGATATATAACTTCCAACCTTCCCCATGTGTGCCCAACCATCATCGTCACTGGTCATCTCGACTGCATTTCTAAGTAGCTTAACTAGATTGGTATCGCGTTTAAGATCGAAGGTTGATTTGGCTACAGGGCGTACTGCTTCTGTTTCAATATCATCTTGCTCAGTTAGCAGCTTCTCTGTGTAAATGAAGGTGGAGCATGAATCGACAAATGGTTGAGGTGTTTTAGCTTCGCCGAAACCATATACCGGCATTCCGCTTTCTAAAATCCTCATTACTAGCGGAGTGAAATCGCTATCACTGGTCATTAAAGCAAAGGCATCGACTGTTTTACTGTAGAGTAAATCCATTGCATCGATGATCATGGCGGAGTCGGTAGCATTTTTCCCTGTTGTATAAGCAAACTGCTGCATAGGGCGTATGGCATTAGGGTGTAGTTGCGTGATCCAGCCGCTTAAATGAGGGCTGTTCCAATCACCATGGGCATGTCGTACGTTTACCATGCCTTCTTTGGCGAGAACCTTGAGTACGCCTTCTATCGATTTGTAGCTGACATTGTCGCAATCAATGAGTAAGGCAATCCGTTTTTCTTCTGGCACGTTAATCCTTTAAATTTCTGTTGGTGAGACAAAAGAAAGCCAAGCGGCCGGCTATACCGACGGCTTGGCTTTTAACCCACCCTGACCCTTTCTGTGAAAGTACGATTCGGTTACTAGGTTGCCCGTTGGCCTAGCCTCCTAAGAGACAATAAATTCACACTCCTAAATGTGTTTGATTCACGGCGTGGTAGCGAATTGGCTAGTCACGCGGTTAACCCGAAGGTATTCAAACGAGTTGCGGTTTTACCGCATATTGGGCTTTAAGGCGCCCTGTTCCTATGGGGTTCTTTTAATCTACCAAGATGCTGGATAATCGACAACATCTTCAACAGTAAATCCATGATTTAATAATGCTTTTCTTATTAAGAACGATAAGGCTTTGGCATCTGGCGGAAGATCTAAAGAATCGTTATTAGCACAACCATCTATCCATTGGATAATACCTTCAGAGCTTTCTTGCTCTCTAATCGTTGATAGCCAATTAGCATCTTCATCCATACAAGTTAAAAATTCTTGGTTATGAGATTTAAATGGTGATTGATGTACCACTCTAAATTTCTCTTTACCTTGATGATGAACAACGATTCTCGCTACAGGAGTAACCTTTTTATTTCTGCGATTGTTGTAGTACTCAACATTGCGGAGTACATAAGAAAAAACAACCTTGCCTTCGATTTTTACGTATGAGGTTTCTTGGGTATCTTCATCGACCACCCAGTACACTTTGAAGGTCTTTCTTCTTAATATGTGACCGTATTGCTCTAGCAGCGGCTGTACTTGGTATTCTTTTGCAAATGCACCCCCATTGCTCCACTTGCTTACAATGGATTGTTGGGTACGACATTGCTCTGCAATATTCTTTTGGGTCCACCCATCCTTTAAGGCCAAGTTGATGAGCTGTTTGGTCTGTTTAAAAGGTTTGTTAGCCTGGTTCTTCTTAACTTTTTCGTCCACTATTATATCCTTTTAATAAGGCAGGTTTCCCTGCCGTATCACTACTTTTTCTTGCCACCCTGGCTATTGTTTTGGTTTAACTGTTGGCCACGGTTTCCCTGATTTTTATCATATGTGGTATTAGTGCCATTAGTTCCCTTGTTAGCATTTTGAATATCAGCATTATGGTGTGATTTATTAGACATGACTTGGCTTCCTTGTTTAATGAACCTAAAGCTTATCTAAAGAGGAATTATTGTGTACTGATACTTTGACTATAAAAAGCGATAATCCATGATATTTTCAATATTAACTGAATTATCATGTAGTTAATGCCCTATTTTTGTAGGCCGTGATTACCTAGTAGCGACATCAGCAGCGAGATCACCTAATAAATTAGAAGCTAAACTTAGGGTAGAGGTCATATCAGACCTCTACAGATATGTTGCCAAATTTTTTTGGGCACACTTTGGGCACACTTTGGGCACAGAGTAAAAAAAGTTGGTGGTTACTTACTAGGAAGGTATTATGGGATATGGCCCACCCTGCAGGAATCGAACCTGCGACCTCTGCCTTCGGAGGGCAGCGCTCTATCCAACTGAGCTAAGGGTGGATTAAAATGTGTATCAGCATTTTGACTGTTGCTTGCAATGAAGTGGCAATGGTATGTGGTTCTGCGTGCTGCGTCTAGTATCCTGCTTAAAAACACGATAGGTGTTTGTTTTATTTAGTATTATTAGCCTAAGAGCATCGAGAAATATCCATTTTCCACTCTAATTTCCCATAGAATGTATGGAAATATTTTTATCCCTTACGAAATGCCGTTATAATCTTCCCCAGAAATTCAAAATACACGGATTAACCGTGATAGCTGAGAGGACTTTTCTGTGAAAATGTTACAAGCAATGGTGTTATTCGTAGCCACTTTAGTAATGGCTCAAGCAAATGCTTCTAGTGATGCAATGACGGATGCACAAATTAAAAAGATCCATGACCGTATTAAGCAAGTTGCTGAAGTCTGTGTTCAAGGCGATGCTTGTAGTGGTGCCGGTGGCGCTGCTGTCGAAGTTGCTGTGGGTCCACGTACTGGCGCGGCTATTTATGCTTCTGCTTGTGCAGGTTGTCACGAAGTCGGTGTTGCTGGTGCACCAAAAAATGGTGATGTTGCAGCTTGGGATGAGCGTTTAGCCAAAGGTATGGATAAAACGTTGGCGAACGCGATCAGCGGTATCAATGTTATGCCTGCTAGAGGTTTGTGCATGGACTGTTCTGATGAAGAGCTAACATTGGCGATTAACTTCATGGCAGGTCGTAAGTAAGCATACTGTTTTATACAGGTTATCTTTACGCGTCGCGCTGCTTACATTAGGGCGTAAAAAAAGGGTCTCAAGCTTACGTTTGAGGCCCTTTTTTGTTGATGGAACGGGCATAGCGAATTAGAAATCCGCCATTAAGTTCTTCAAGCTTGCCATGGTCTCTTGGCCACGTGCTTTCTGTTCTTCTGGGGAAACTTCAGTTCGTCCTTCCCACTCAATATCATCTTGCGGTAATTCATCTAAGAAGCGGCTATGCGTGGTATCTATCGTTTCACCGAACTGCTTACGTTTGCCAGCATACGTGATGGTGAGTGTGCGCTGAGCACGGGTAATGCCCACGTACATTAACCGGCGTTCTTCTTCAACGGTATCGGCTTCAATACTGTTTCTGTGTGGCATCAGTTCTTCTTCAAGTCCGACCATGTATACGTGAGGAAACTCGAGACCTTTCGAGGCGTGAAGTGTCATCAGTTGCACTTGATCTTCTTCGTCCTCATCCGCTTGGCGTTCTAGCATGTCACGCAAAATCAGTTTGCTGACAGCATCTTCAATGGTCACTTCATCGCCAAGTTCATCGGCTTTTTCGATCATCTTTGAGATAGAATCAACCAGATACCATACGTTGCTCATGCGACGTTCAGCTTGATGAGGGGTACCACTGGTCAGGTTGAGGTGAGCTTCATAATCGAGATCTGCGATCATCTCTTTCACGGCGGCAACTGCATCGTCTGCATAAGCCATGCGAGTGATGTTGGTGAGCCAGTGGCCAAAGCGTTTTAGCTTATCCAGAGCTTTGGGCGTTAAAAATTGCTCAAGACCCAGTTCAGTGGTTGCCGCCATCATCGAAATACCACGGCGAATGCTGTATTCACTGAGTTTCTCAATAGTGCTAGGACCGATTTCACGACGCGGGGTATTAATAATGCGCAAGAATGCGGAGTCGTCGGTCGGGTTAATTAGCAAGCGTAAATAACCCATGATGTCTTTAATTTCACTGCGACCAAAGAAAGATTGGCCACCGCTAATTTTATAAGGTACTTGATGCGCTTGCAGCTTCATTTCTAAGATGCGCGATTGATGATTACCCCGATACAGCAC
>JBNMPQ010000070.1:0-11000 GCA_051276935.1 Oleispira sp.
TTTCAATAGTTTCACGTAAATAAATAAGTGTTAATAGCGGTTTCCAGCCTTGTTCTAACCACTCCATAACAATCGTTGGGAGCGTTCTTCCTGAGGTATCTTTAGTGATCAAACGGGCAATCTTTGCTCGAGCTTGATCAACTCTATGCTCACCTTCTGCAGCCTGTGCGACACGGTCAGCATTCATTTTGGCTCGTCGTTCTGCTTCAACAAGCATGGTATCAACACCCAGTTGCAAGGACTGCAATTGTGTTTCGAGTTCTTCTGCGCTGCTATTAGTATCGATACCTTGCAACATGACTTCTAATTTTTCACTCACCCTATCTTGGCCTGTTGTGGTCATACGGCCGAGTTTAGAGATTGAGTTTAGGGCTACGCGACCAGGATGTTGTGGATTAAACATCATGCTTGGGTCGTTCAGCATCATCATGGATAAAGGCTGTTCTAACTTGGCAATGAAAGGTTTTATAAAATCAGAAATTTGTTCGCTGGACACAAGGTTTTGTGTGACATGTTCGAGAGTATCGATCGCTTCCCGGTTGGCCATCGGTAGGCCAATGTCTTCTGCCGCTAGAGCTTGTTCTAAATCTTGGCGGACTCGGCCTGGTTGAGTATCAGATTGTTGCCAAAGCTTTTGCAGCGCAGACTGCACTTGTCCATGGTTTGCCGCGGGCATCGTAGGCTGTGAAAGTTCAGACTCTACATTATTACTTGTAATTCCACCTTCGAGGCGCTGATACCGCAACGCTAATAGATTTTGGATATTACTATAAGCTTGCTGAGCTTCCGACTGATTTTGGCGAAAGGATTGCATTGAACCTAAATTGGTGGGTGCTACATAACCCGCTTTTGAAAAACTATTAGCCAAAGGTTGTTCTTGAAAAGGCGAGTTTTGTTGAGACGCTGGCAAGATTTGCGGCTCTTGTTCATGCATCGTTTCACTTTCGATGTCTGAGTTACTTTTGCTCGGAGTGTTCGTCGTTCTTGACGGACGTCGATTGCGAAAGGCCAGTGGCACGTCAATCTGTTTAATAAGCCATTGATAAACGGCTTGTAATTGTTGACCTGCGACTTGTTGAAAAATGTCGAAAGCGATTTGGCGAATATTCTTTTCAATGTCTAAAGGCCCAACTGCTTCTCTGAATGCTTCGGTAACGGTGTTAGCACTCAGTGGATTAAAACAGTTTTCTGGGCGAGCCTCAGAAATCATGTCTAATAATTGTCGTACTTCAAATGAGGCATGGCTTAAACGGGATTGTAAGTGAGTACTCGCTACTTTAGAAAGCAACCAGTCTTCAAATTCATCTTGTTGAATAAGAGATAAGTTTTGCCCTTGGCTGTCTTTTTTTGAATCTTTTTCATTAGATATGGGAGGTAAACCATCAAGCCAGCAATTTAGTTGTTCTGCAATAATGCTTAAAAAGTTACTTTGTATTTTTGAACCGTGTTCTTTAACGTGTTTTTCAGCACTGAATAACGTTTGTTGTTCGCTGTTATTGTGAGCTTTATTAGCTTGCTTAAAAAGCTCATCTAAAAATTCAGAGTACCACTGCTTAATAATAGTTTGGCTACTTTCTTTTACCCGCTGTTGAAAAAGTTTTTTATAATGACTGCGCTTTTCGTTTGATAAAGCACCATTATTTCTATTTACTTGGTTAATGCTTTGTAATTGTAAGAAGATTTCATTAGTAGGGTTGTGAAGCTTTAAACCTGCACTGTTGCCTTCTTGGTAAAGGCATTCTACGGTAATGTTGATTGGAGAATTTTCTAACGTCATATAAAGTTTAAGCAAATCTTTGCTCTTTAATATGAATTTTTCGTCTTCAGGCCAATAAACTCTCAGGCCTTCTTGAGAGAAATCAGCGACATGACAAGCGTGACTTGAACCATCGGTGGCAATCAACTTTGCTTCTACGTGACTTTCAAATCTGGGATTTTCGCGCTTGTCCATTCTACCTGATCCAATTTAATCAATTCATGTTCTTCATTAATTGAGTATAAACATTATTTTATAAGCTGCTAGGAAGTGAGCCAAGTTATTGGTGTTTATTTATCTTATTCTATTTAGATATAATGATCGAGGTATTGTACACACTCAATAGAAGTTACTGCGATTTTTTCTGCATTTTCATGATGCTATGACTGCAAGTAGAAGCTTGCTATGCTTGCTAGATAACCCAATAGTTATATAGGTGAGCCATGAGTAATCCAATAAAAATCCGAGATGATCTATTAATAGCAGCGCAAGCATTGGTGTTGGATGTGCGTGAACCTGCGGAGTTTCAACGGGGTCATTTGCCTAATGCGATCAATATTCCTCGAGATGTCTTGAAATTTAAAGTCGGTGATCATCCTAATTTGAATGATAGTCAGCGTAATATTTTAATCCATTGCAAAAACGGTGGGCGCAGCACGTTAGCTACTTATACCCTAAAGCAAATGGGTTTTTCACAGGTTGAAATGCTCATCGGAGGGTTTGATGGTTGGAGCGGTACCCTTCACAAAATAGAAGTAGACCCTAGCATTTATTAATGGACATAATGGCAATGTATATTTTTGAGAAAAAAATAAATGAGTGAACATCTTCCTGGTTTTTTTGGTCTATCGGGTGTGCACCATAGCGAGTCTCTTGCAGCGGTTAAGTTAGGGCGCTGGTTCGAGTGGCCAATGATTTTATTAGCCTTTTGGATTATTTTAGAATGGTATATCGAAGCTCAAGAACTGGCTCCAATAGGCCTATCGATGTACAGCGATTGGATTATCTGGGGCTTTTTTGTCTTCGAAACTAGCCTTTTATCCTTACTAGTTAATAATAAAAAACGTTACTTGCTCAATAACTGGGGAAGCTTGGTTATTATTTTTGCTGGTATGCCTCTGTTGTGGGATATTTTTCCTTATGCGGGAGGATTAAGGGCGCTCAGACTACTTGTTCTATTTTCTTTATTATTTAGTATGTCAGCCGCCGCTAGAAAAATATTAAGCCGTAATCACCTAGGAACGACATTAATGGTCAGTTTCATTATCGTGATCATGTCAGGCACATTGATGGCACTGATTGACCCCAATGTGGAGACGCCACTTGATGGGATTTGGTGGGCTTGGGTGACGATTACTACGGTGGGTTATGGTGATATTGTTCCAGGAAGTACAGTAGGGCGATTATTTGGTTCTGCACTCATTTTGTTGGGTATTGCTTTGTTTTCAATGCTGACTGCCAGCTTTTCAGCGTTTTTTTTATCTCAACAAGAAGACAAAATATCGCGTCAGGAGTTAGATAATAAGTTGCAGTTACTGAGGCTTCAGCAAAAAATTGAGAATTTAGAAGAAAAAATTGATCGTTTGTTGGATAAAAGATAGAAACATCATTATTTCTAATGTCAATTTAATACAGTTCTGAGTAGATGGGCTAAGGTAGTAATAATCATTAAGGAGTGAAGTATGGCTATTATCAATCACATTAGTAATTATTATGAACAGGTTGTATCAGAAGAAATCCGCCGTCAGCTATCCAGCCGAGCTGATCAGTCTGGCATGGATTTTATGGCCGACGTTGCTTGTGTCGCGCTTAATCGCCTACCCCCTAAGTACTATCGTTATGAAGTTGATATGGCATTTTATATGTCTCCAAATGAATTATTTGAAATTAAAGAGCGGGTTTCCAAGGTAGTGACGGAAGCGATTGCGTTTGTTGAGCACCATACCCGAGGGGATTAAGCGCGAAATATCTTAAAGGTAGGTTTAAAGTGTGAGGAAAGCGTAAAGAACCTCTGTGAAAGTTGAGAAACCTTGCAAAAACTTTGAATCCTTATTTAATGCTATTAAATAATAAAAGGTATTACTAAATGAAGATTCTTTTAGTTGATGACGATCAAGAGTTATGTGAACTACTGGCGCGTTACTTAAACCGTGAAGGTATTGACGTTGATCAAGCTCATACTGGATCAGAAGGCCTTCAGAAATGTTCATCGCAAGCGTATGATGCGATGGTTTTGGACGTCATGATGCCAGGCATGGGCGGTCTTGAAGTACTCACCGAATTGCGAAAAACCAATCAATTACCGGTTGTGATGCTCACTGCTAAGGGTGACGAGATGGACCGTATTGTGGGTTTGGAGATTGGCGCAGACGACTACTTATCTAAGCCTTGTAATCCTCGTGAACTCATGGCCCGTTTACGTGCTGTATTACGCCGAACAAAATTTGAGGTTTTACCCCAAGCTAATGATGTGATTCTTATTGATGAATTAGAAATTGACCATGGTCAGCACCATGTACTCAAGAATGACAAACCATTAGAGCTAACGGTTACGGAATATAATATTCTTAATACTTTGGTATCCCATCTAGGTAAGGTAGTAGAAAAAAATCAATTGGCAGAAGAGGCCATGTCTCGCTCTTTAACTTTATTTGATCGCAGTTTAGATATGCACTTAAGTAATTTACGTAAAAAACTGGGTAGTCATGAAGATGGTCAAACTCGCATTAGGACCATTCGTGGTGTTGGTTATATGTATGTGGCTCAGGCCTAATGCCGTTAAGTTGAGTGCTTAGTGCGCGGTTTATATTGGAAAATTTATTTGGCATTTGTATTAACCAGCGTGCTTGCAACGCTGGTTACTTTGGCCTATGCCGTATTTTATCGGCAGTTATCGAATGAAACGAATAATATAATTGCCCCTACAGAAGGGTATATTTCGTCAGCACAACTGATGTTATTGCGTGGCGGTGAACCTTTACTCATAGAATGGCTAATCACATTTGAGCAACACCCTAACGTAAATGCTTACGTTTTTGATCAGAAAGGTAGTAACATTTCTGGCGGAGAAGTTCCCGATTCAGTGTCTGACTATGCGTTTTCTGCGAGTGAATTTCTTGTTAAGGTACAGCCCCTAAATCGCAGTGAGATTTTGGTTAAGGCTCCGTTAACCTCACAGGGGGGTGTCTTTTATTTATTAGTTGTTGAATTTCTACATCCCTTTGCTGTTTTAGATGTGAAAAATTACATTGCCTTAGGATTATCGGTTGCGATCGTTTTTTTTGGTGGGTTTGGTTTTCTTTTGTCTGGATACTTATCCCGTCCAGTGCGACGCTTACAAAAAACAGTAAAAGCGATTGCCTCCGGAGATCTAAGTGCGCGTTCTGGTGATCGTTTAGGGCGACGCCGAGATGAAATTGGTGACTTGAGTCGTGATTTTGATGTTATGGCAGAAAGGCTGCAAGCCTTGCTGGCTGATCAAAAGGGCTTGTTACGAGATATATCCCATGAACTCCGATCGCCTCTAGCGCGTTTGCAGATAGCGACAGAATTAGCTCGTTTTGATGCCAACGAGGACGTTGTCGAATATTTGGATCGTATTGAGCTTGAGACAGGGCGCGTTAACGATTTAATTGCTGATATTTTGCTATTAGCAAAGCTAGAAGTAGAGCGGCATCCAGAGCAATGGCAAGTGATAAATTTGGTTGATGTTGTCGACCAAATCGTACGCGATGCTCATTTTGAGCAGCAAGCTCAAAGTATTGAGACTCATTATCCCAATACCCCTTGTTTAGTAATGGCTGAAACAAAGCTATTAAGTTCAGCGTTTGAGAACTTAATTCGTAATGCTTTATTACACACTTCTGATCATACGAAAGTAGAGATTGCAATTAAAGAAGTCGATAGCGATTTTGTTATTGTGATTCGCGATCATGGCCCAGGAGTTGCTTCAGAGCATATAGAGCATCTTACCCAACCATTTTATCGGGCTGAGGATGCAAGAGAGCGCGTTGGGCAAGACATGACACAGCGTCAATCTGGCAATAGGGGCTATGGTTTAGGTATGGCGATTGCTCATCGCGTAATTCGAAGTTTTTATGGCCACATGGTTATTCGTAATCATCCGGAAGGTGGGCTGGAAATTAGTTGTTATTTAACCCGTCATCTTTAATAAATGCTTACAAACACATTACTATTTATGACGTGACATTTAAATATAAGTTAGTAGTATATTGTTAGTTATCACATTCAACACATTCTCAGTATAAGCAGACAAGTTTAATCGCTAGCTCATGCTTCAGGGATCAGAGATTAATATTTGAGTAATTACGATACATGCGAATTTTAATAGTATTGATAGTTGGGTTGTTCATTATTTCACCAGCTTATGCAGAGAGCACGCTAAAGCCTATTACGGATTTATCTGAATTTTCAGTTGATAGTGGCTCTGACAAAATTGGTTGGAATAATCAGGGCCCAGATCAAAAGAAGGCGTTGAGCCAGTTTTATCGTTCTATGAATCAATCGGCTTCTCCTGCACCGACCATTGAGCGCCAACAGCATGTACAGGAATTGCGTCGCATGAACCCGCAGCAACGTCAGCAGTTATTTCTTAACTATATCCAGCAAAATCGTTAGCAAATTTGCAATTCTCTGTAAATTAATCGTATTCAATCTTTCAAATTTCCCCTTGTTTATAGCCTAAAACACGAATAGTCGGTAAAGTGACCGTTTTCATATTTCGAGGCTATTGTGAAAACAGCAATCACCGATCTATTAGGCATTGAAATGCCCATTATCTTACCCGGCATGAGCTGGATCTCCACCCCTGAGCTTGTTGCAGCCGTCTCTAATGCAGGTGGATTGGGTATTTTAGCAAGTGGGCCTTTAACCCCTAATGAAACCCGCGAAGCAATCGCTCAAATCCGAGCATTAACAGACAAGCCTTTTGGTATCGGTGTCACGCTTTTAATGCCTGGTGCTGAAGAAAATGCCTTTATCGCAATCAAAGAAAAAGTACCGGTAATTAACTTTTCACTAGGAAAAGGCGACAAACTCATTGAGCGCGCCCATGCTTATGGTGCGAAAGTGATCGCTACGGTTGTCACTGAAAAGCATGCGCTTTCTGCTCAAGCCAGTGGTGCCGATGCTTTATTGGTTACAGGCCATGAGGCTGCAGCACATGGTGGTGATGTAACATCTCTGGTATTGGTGCCTGCAATCGCTCAAGCCGTGAATATCCCTATTATTGCAACGGGTGGTTTTGCGGATGCGAGAGGATTAATGGCGGCTTTTTCTTTAGGTGCTGATGGCATTGCGATGGGGTCTCGATTGGCAACAAGTTCCGATAGTCCATTACATCAAAACATGAAAGACGCAGTGATTAAAAAAAGCGTTGAAGAGACTATCTATTCGAAGAACTTTGACGGTATTTATGCTCGGGTTATGCGGACACCAGAAGCGATAAAAGCCACTAAAAAACCGATGAATTTTTTTGTTGCCAGTATTGAAGCAATGAAAGCAGCCGCGATGGTTAAGCAGCCTATCTGGAAAATAATGTTAGGAATGTTGGCTAAGGTGGATAAGGTTAAATTATTAGCTTATTTTGGTGCCGCGGTTCCGCGTTTGAAAGCGGCAACGGTCGATGGTGATTATAAGAAAGGAGTGCAGTTCATTGGACAAACTCAAGGTTTGATTAATGATCAGCCTAGCGTTCAGAAAATTTTTGATACCATTCGTCAAGATGCTCAAGCAGTACATAACGCTAACGCACGACGTCTGGGTAATACTGAATAATATCCGCCATATTAGCTCTTGATTACCCTGCATAGCGTGATGCAGGGTAAATACCTTACTAATACTTCCTGAAAATCACTCTTTTATTCCTGAAACTTATTATGTTTTAGTGTGAAAATCAGCCCTTGTAGTGCTTATGGCGCCTTTAATCCATTTACGCCTTCATTTTTAGGTTAGAACGTTAAGACAGGTTCTTATTACTAGTCAAAAAGAGTTAGTTAAACTAAGTTGTAGATACCTAATAATAAATATAAATATTTAAGAGGAATTACAATGAAGCAACTAAGTTTAGCTTTTTTCACTCTATTTATGCTCTTTTCAGCATCTACTCAGGCTTGGTGGTGGAGTAAATCTTCTTCATATACTCAAACGAAATATCCTATTGTTTTGACTCATGGCTTATATGGATTCGATAGCCTGCTAGGGATCAAATACTGGCATAAAGTGCCTGAAACACTACGTAAAGATGGCGCAGAAGTCTATCTAACTACAGTTTCAAACTCAAATTCACCGGACATTCGCGGTGAGCAGTTAATTCCTCAAATTGAACGAATTTTAGCAATAAGTGGTGCTGACAAAGTTAACTTAATTGGTCACAGTCATGGTGGGCCAACAATACGTTACGTGGCTTCGGTAAGGCCTGATTTAGTGGCATCGGTTACGTCAATTGCAGGCGTCAACAAGGGCACTGTCGTTGCAGATAAAGTTTCGCAATGGAGTGAAGACTCAAGTATTTTCTCTGGTTTAGTGTCTACCTTGGGTAATTCATTAGCCATCGCAATTGATGTACTTTCCGGTGGTGGTTACGATCAGGATATTATGGCTTCTTTAGGGTCGATGACCACTGAAAAATCAGTCGCTTTTAACCAAAAGCATCCAGGAGGAATACCGCTTAGTGATTGCGGAGAAGGTGCGTATATCGACAAGGGTATTCGTTATTATTCTTGGAGTGGCGCTAAACCTTCAACGAACATACTTGATCCACTGGACTTAGTAACAATCACAGCGTCTATGTTTTTTCCTGCTGGCGTAAAAAATGACGGCTTAGTATCAAGCTGCAGTAGTCATTTAGGCATGGTTATTCGTGATGATTTCCATATGAATCATTTAGATGAAGTGAACATGTTGTTAGGTATACATCACTTGTGGTCAACTGATCCTCTTACGGTGTTTCGTAGCCATGCAAACCGTTTAAAAAATTCAGGATTATAAGAGGCTTGTATCTAGACAGATTAATTATTGAAATTATAATCTGTCTAGATTTTGTGTGGATATGAAAAATTTAACAGTGCTTTTTCTAAAAAAATATTTTCTTTTATTCTTTATTATCTTTATATTTTCCATTTTATTTCTTCAATATTTTTTCACTAATCAAGCGAGTGACTTAACCACTATTGGAGAAGAGGATGTTTCTGCAATTGATATTCAAGAAGATAATGACAAACAGTTCTCTGCTTTAGTACCTAAGGTAAAAGAAAATGATAGCGTATTGGACTCATCGGAAAAAATTCTAAATCTGAAAATGTTTAAGTTTGCATCAGTTGATGGGGGTATAAAAGCGGACAAAAATGGTCAGTTGGTGGTAGATCGAGATCTTAGGCACTGGATTGATTTTTATTTATCTGCGATGGGTGAGTTACCATTGGTCGAGATACAGCAACTCATGGATGCTAAAATAGCAATGTTGCCTATGCCTTCTAGGCAACAGGCTGAAAAATTGTTGCTAGATTATTTATCTTACAAAGAAGCATTAGTCAGTTATGAGAATCAGTTTAAGCAGTCTGGACCTGTAAATCCTATTGAAAATTTGCAGCAAAGGCATGATTGGCAAAAGAGATTACGCCGACAAAACCTCCCAAAAGAAGCGGTAGAGGCATTTTGGCAATTAGACGAATTAGTGGATGATTATGCTTTAGAACAATTAGTTATTAATAATAGCGATTTGAGTGACGAAGAAAAAATCGAGAAGTTGAGAAAATTAGAAAGCGGTTTACCCGCAGAGCTAAAAGACTTCAGGAAAAAATTATACATTGCCAGCAATTTGCAAGAACAGGTTGCTGTATCTCGCGAACAGGGTAAGAGTGATGAAACCATTCGACAGTTACGAATAGATCAAGTGGGGTTAGAGGCTGCTGATCGCTTAGAGGCCTTAGAAGAAAAACAAAACTTATGGCATGATCGACTAGTTGAGTATTCTAATGAAGTAAAATTTATTGCCGCTATTGAGGGCTTAACTAAGGAAGATAAGGATGAACGAATAAAGTCATATCAAAAAGAAAATTTCAATGAAAATGAACAGCTTCGCCTTGATACTGCGTTGAGTTTAGTTATTAATGAATAAGTTATAACTCATCATCCCTTTATTATTTTTGCTAATGGAGTGGATGTGTTTTTCATAAAACTCTGTTGCTGACAACGGCTTACTAAAGAAAAACCGCTGATAACTATCACATCCTATCGATTGCAGTAAGACCAGTTGTTTTTGATTTTCAACACCCTACGCGATAACTTTTAAATTCAGCGTGAGATACGATGCCTGCGGTAGGGTGCATCCAACGAACAAGTGCTTCTGCACTTTCTAGTTTGCCCGTGTAGACATTTACTTGAGGCTGATAATGTATTTCAAATTCATTTTATTTTATTGTGCAGCGTAATTCTGTCTCAATTGCTAAGCATGAATTGACTTGTTGATGCATTTCATCGGTATAAAACTGATAACGGTCTCTCCCTTTTTCTTTAGCACTGTACATAGCGGTATCAGCATTATGTAATAAGATATGAGATTCTATTGAGTCTTGAGGATACACACTAATACCAATACTGCAGCTAGTATTGAGCTTATAATAATCCACCACATAGGGTTTTCTTATTATTAGATTAACAGTACCGGCAAGGTCTTTAACGGCCGTTATACTCTCAGGATTTTTTATAACTACTATAAATTCATCACCGCCTAAACGTTCCAGCAGTGTCTTATTGTTTATGCAATTCTTTAAACGTTCAGACACTAAAGCAAAGCAATGCGAGTGTTATCGCGGTAGCGATTAATGTAATTAACCAATTCATTATTAAATAAATATCGATTAGTCAATCCAGTCAAGGGATCTCGAGCTGTTAGGTATTCGACTTGTTGTTGAGGATTTATATATTCGTTAGTATCGAGTAAAATCCCTTCTAAATACACCTCATCATTATCCTGCTGAATTGCAGAGCCCTGATCTATTAGCCGCTTCCACTCCCCAATGGGTTTCTGAATGCGAAAGATATACTCATATTTTTTTTGTGCTAGTAATACTATCAACGTGTTTAATTTAAATATTTTGATCGTCTTTATGAATGGTATAAAAAGGTTTCTTTGACCTGATAAATAGCGACTAGCGGAGTAGCCGAGTAAGTTTTGGCAACCATCGGTGATAAATAATATTTTATAGTCAGAAATCCTAGCGCG
>JBNMPQ010000071.1:0-10698 GCA_051276935.1 Oleispira sp.
ATATTAACGGCGATTAACGCCTCCAGTAACAAACCAAAATTAATCTCTGTTAGTGCGGTTCAATATGCCTCTGGCATTAAGTTGGATCTTGCCAAGTTAGGAAAAGCCTGCAAAGAAAATGGCGTTCTATTCTGTGTGGATGCAATTCAAGCGGTGGGCGCAATGGAATTTAAGTGCGATGAATGGAACATCGATTTCGCAATGGCCGATGGCCACAAATGGATGTTGGGGCCAGAAGGTTTGGGCTTTTTCTTCGTTAAACAGCAGCACATTAAAAAATTAAACCTTTACCAATATGGCTGGCACATGATTGAAGGTGCGGGTGATTTTTCGATCAAAGAATGGCAGCCAGCCAATAATGCTCAGCGTTTTGAATGTGGAAGTCCTAATATGCTGGCAGGTTACGCGTTAGAAGCTAGTACCGATTTATTATTAAATATGGGTCTTGATAATGTTGCTCAAGCCATCGAATTCAATCACGCTTACTTAGTCGATCAACTTCAACAATTAGGCGCAGACATACTGTCGCCATTGGAAAGCCACCGACGCGCGGGGATTGTCACTTTTAAATTTGCGGGCGTCGATTCTGCATGGCTGTATAAGCAGTTGATGAACAAAGATGTTGTATGTGCTAATCGTGGTGGCGGTGTCCGTTTTTCACCCCACTTCCATACAACAATCACCTGTATGAAAGGAGCAATAGAGATATTGCGAACCTTGTTATAAATTATCTGAATTGTGGGTATTTTACAGTCTATGAGACTCGCGCTTTCCCTGAATAAATGGAATATGCCAGTGCTAACAATACACAAATAACAGCGGGTATATATAACGCATCGAACCTTAGAGTTTGGAATACACATGCACCTAAAGCACCCCCTGCAATAAAGCCAAAAACAATCAGACAAAACAAAAGAGCTTTTCTATTATCGAAACGCTCTCCTCTTAATTTTGCTCCTAACATAATGCCTAAGTCTGTAAATATACCTGTCACATGGGTCGTGCGGATAACAGCCCCACTATAGGTTGTTACCAATGCATTCTGCAGTCCGCATGCAGCGGAAGCTAGGTAGTGGCCGTTTAATGAATCACTGGTTAAAAAGTAGACCGCTAGCACAAGAAAAACGGCCTCAAGTAGCAGCAGCACACTGTAATTACGCCCGAGTTTTAATGACCCACTGCGCAAGAAGTATCCTGAGATTGCAGCTCCCAGCATGAAACTTATCAAAATAAAAAACAAATAATAAATGTCTAAAAAATTGGAATCAACAATCCCTGTTCCTAATAATGTTGCCGTACCTGATAAATGTGAAATTGACTGATGCTTGAAACCCAAGAGACCAATGGCATTAATGAGCCCCGCCACGAAGGCTAAAACAAATGAACCGTATTCTACCCAACGGGGTAATTTTGAAATCATATTACTCTCCTATCGGGTAAAGATTTAATAATCAGAACATGACAACAAAAGCTACTTACCTAATTACAACTAAACGAAAAATAAAAAAGGCCCTTTCATTAAGAGCCTTTAATATTTAACACCTGTACATTAATTCATACCTTTACTACATCGTATGCGTCAAGCGATCTGACGAAAGCGCACCTGCAAGATAGGTTTCTACCTTGTCTTTTGCTAGGGTCTCGTCACCCGTGAATTGCACGCCAATACCGGCCACTTTATTACCTTGTGCGCCTTTTGGAGTCACCCAAACGACCTTACCTGCAACGGGAATTTTTTCTGGCTCTTCCATTAATTTTAACAGCATGAAAACTTCTTCACCCAACTGATACTGTTTGCTTGTAGGAATGAATAAACCACCACCTTGGATAAACGGCATATAGGCAGCGTATAAAACAGCTTTATCTTTAATCGTTAGGGATAAAATACCACTTCTAGGATTCATTCAGGCCTCTTAAGACGAAGGTGGAGATGTAAATGACTGTTGCCAGTCTAATAACAGTGACTCTAGTAATAATGATGCATTATAGTTGCCCTGCCCTGCGGCGAGGCGACCTGCAATCTCTTGTAGTTTCTGCTGTAAGGTTAACAGCTTTATCTTAGATACGGTAGCAACCAGCTGTTGTATCCATTCACCTTGTTGAGGGTGACTAATCTGCATCACATTTGCCCCCATTCCTAGCTTCATAATATCTAAGCTTAAGCTCGTCCACCAATTTATAGTATCGGGCAGATCGTACTTGGCCAATGCTTTACTAACGTCTTGTAATTGTTGCTGCCCTGATAACCACTTCTGCATCAAACGGGTATAAGTGGCGTCTTGAACTAACAGCCCTTCTCGCAACCATTGTTCCGCTTTCAAAGGCCCTCCCGCGCACTGTCGTAATGCTAAAGTTAAATCCTCTGATGATGTATTAGGCAGGCGTCCTGACAACCATTCCAAGGCTTGCTCAGAATGGGGCGGATGCAAATTGATTCTTTGTGTTCGACTGCGAATTGTCGGAAGCACAGTGCCTAGGCGTTCTGCAATCAATAGCAAATACGATTCACCTGAAGGCTCTTCTAATGTTTTAAGCAACGCGTTTGAGGCATTTAGGTTCATTGCTTCTAACGGATAAATTTGTACAACTTGGCAAGCGGATATCTGAGGCGTTTTCGACATGAAATCATTGAGCTTTCTGACCGTGTCTACTTTAATTTGTTTGCCTTTAGCTTCTTGATCACAAATAAAATAATCGGGGTGACTGCCTGCATCCATTAATTTGCAACTATGACATTGGCCGCAATACATGTTTAATTTAGCCGTTTTTTTATCTGAAGCCTGACAGAGTAAAAATTTAGCCAGTTTGAACGCAAGAGAACGTCGGCCGGTACCTTCATTACCCAGCAATAACGAAGCATGGGGTAAACCAGCGCCGTGATATCGTTTGACTAAGCCTTGCCAAAGATCGATGTTCCATGGAATATTTTGCAACAAAACTTGCCGTGCATCTCGACCTTGTTGAGCAAGCTCTGCTTCGTCAACCGCCATTATTATTGTTCCCCTTTGGACGTATTCACTGCTAACCCAGTCACTTCAGATAATAACCGTTCAATCGCTGATTTCAAATCGACCTGAACCTGAGGTAGATTTTGTGCTGCATTAATAACACATACTCGATTCGGTGATTTTTTTGCAATGGCCAAAAAACCATTACGCACTCGACTAAAGAAATCGAGCTGCTCTGTTTCAAAACGATCAGCGGGACCACGAGCTTTAGCTCGTTCCATTCCCACATTAATTGGAGCATCCAGTAAAAAAGTTTTATGGGGCTCAATACCCAGTTGGGCAATGGCTTTTAACTGACTGATTATTGCTAGCTCTAGTCCTCGACCGTATCCCTGATAAGCAATGGTTGAATCCGTAAAACGGTCGCATAAAACCCAGCAGCCTCGTTCTAATGCGGGTTTTACTAACGCCTCGATATGTTGAGCACGGGCGGCAAAAACGAGCAACAGTTCTGCCACATCACTCATGCGTTCGTTATGCGGTTTTTTTAATAACTCATCCCGAATAATTTCAGCTATTTCAGTTCCACCCGGCTCCCGCGTAACGATAACGTCTACGCCTTGCTGTTCGAGTAGTTGACGACAATATTCAATATTGGTTGATTTACCGACACCCTCGCCACCTTCAAACGTAATGAACTGGGCTTGCACGGCTTTAAAATTACTCATGTTCACTTCTACTTGTTTGACAGAGCGTTTTTTGTATCATAATGCTTTTTCGCATAATGATCAGTTTGCTACTGGCGCAGATCGGTAATCTTTACTGCGTCTGAAAATTTGGTATTTACGGACTGCGCGATTATGTTCTGCCAGTGACGTAGAGAAATAATGGCTGCCATCCCCTTTAGCAACAAAGTAGATACTGTCGCCGCTGTCTGGATTTAATGCGGCGTTAATTGCTGCACGACCTGCCAGAGCAATTGGCGTTGGCGGCAAACCTTTATTTCGATACGTATTATAAGGATTTGAGCGATCGCGCAAATGTTTCTTTTGCAAATTGCCCTTATAGTGTTCACCGAGTCCATAAATAACCGTTGGATCCGTTTCTAAACGCATATTCATGTTTAAGCGTCGAATAAATACCCCTGCTATCTCTGGACGCTCGCTCGCCTGCCCTGTTTCTTTTTCTACGATGGATGCCATAACTAACGCCTCTTGCGCAGAAAGATACGGCAGTTTCTCTATTTTATCATTTGATAATTTATCGATGTATTCTTGCCATTCTTCATTCAATACTGTTTGCATTCGCAGGTGCGCTTGCTTAATAATTGATGAGACCGTATCTCCTGAATGATACACATAAGTATCAGGATAAACCCAGCCTTCGGCTAAAGCATCTAACCCTAATAACTTTTGCACATTTGCAGTCGTCAGTGGCTGAATATCTTGTATTAACTTTGGCGAGTCTTGCAGCCTCACAAGTACATCCGTTAAGCGAGTGCCTTCAATAAAACTTACCCTGTAACGTTTACTTGAGCCTTGAGTCAGCAGCGTTAGAATTTCATAGGCACGAGTACCTTTAGGTATTTCAAACTCACCCGGTTTAATGTCTCTTGCGCTGTCGAAAATACGCGCCTGAATTAATAGTGCTTTTGCAGAGGGTAACCAACCTTGCTTTTGCCAATCATAAGCAAGCAGAGAAAGCGTCTGGCCTTTTTTTATATCAACGACAATATAACTTTCACTTTCCGCTAAAATAATAGTTTGCTGTGCAAGAAAAATAATGCCGGAGAGTGACACAAGCATCCCCAAAACTGCAATAATGAATAATTTTTTTAACATATTTAAAGCCTGCCTCTTTTCGACTTATTTTATTGTAGTACTGGGTTGCAATCGGTTAGTTGCATTTAATATTAGTCTAAATATAAACGCTAAGTTTATCAGTTCAGAAATTGTTGATTGAAATTAACCTCTAAATCTTCAACCTTCTGACTTTGATTAATAGCATGCCCGTCAATTTCAGTGACCTTTTGTATGCCTAACAAACTGTTTGTAATAAAAACGGCATCGGCCGATAACAACTGATCTAATTTAGCGCCTTTTTCGATAATGACGAGGGAGTTATTTTTCCCTTGCTCAATTATCCAGCGCCTAACACAACCATCAATACCTTCTTGACTTAAATCAGGGGTAAATAAACGACCCCCTTTTAACCAAAAAATATTAGACATCGTTCCTTCGGTAACATCACCATCTAAGTTGAACATTATACCTTCATCAAAGTTTTCTTGTTCACTCCATTCAGAACGGGCCATGACTTGGTCGAGACGATTTAAATGTTTGAGTCCAGCCAATGTAGGTTGGCGAGATAAAGTATGTCGACACAACGTTAATCTGAAATCACTTTTTCGGTTAACGGCTGGCAGGTCAGTAATACTTAACCACCAGTTTAATGTTACTTGCGGAGGTATTTTATATCCTCTTGGACCTTCTCCGCGACTGACAATCAATTTGGCACAGCCACTGGAAATATGTGAAAGGCTTTGAGTCACAAAGTCGTCCCATTGTGAGAAAAAATCGTCGAGGGGTAAGCCAAGAATATGCTGTGCATTTTTTAAGCGTTGCTGGTGATACTCCCACATGGGAATACTCCCGTTCACGATCCGCAATGTTTCAAATACACCATCACCATACTGCAGTGCTCTGTCATTAATGTTGATGCATTGATGTGCATTGACGCTGTCTGTATTCGTATCAACAAAAACGCCGTTGGCGAAAAATAATTCCATGTGACGCTAGCTTACCTTTTGTGTGTTAAATATAGGCCATTAATTAAATAGCACCGATCAAAAAACCGAACGCCTTACGCATCGATTTTTTTGAAAAGCAAGGAACCATTCGTACCACCAAAACCAAACGAATTAGAAATAGCCGCATCAATGTTCATTTTACGCGCAACATTTGGAACATAATCTAAATCACATCCGTCACCTGGCTCGTCTAAGTTAATTGTAGGTGGAGCGATACTTTCAGTGATGGCCTTGATTGTAAAAATCGCCTCAACCGCGCCCGCAGCCCCTAACAGATGGCCTGTCATCGACTTGGATGATGATACAGCCACTTTATAAGCACTCTCACCAAACAATCCCCGAACAGCAGAAGTTTCGGCTATGTCGCCGGCATGAGTTGAAGTTCCGTGCGCATTAATATATTGCACCTGATCCGCTTGCATGTCGGCATCATTGAGTGCGTTTTGCATCGCGGCTTGTGCGCCACTTCCGTCTTCTGGTGGACTGGTAATATGATGAGCATCATCACTCATGCCAAAGCCTGCAAGCTCGGCGTAGATCGTTGCGCCGCGTTTTTTAGCGTGCTCATATTCTTCTAATACTAGAATACCTGCCCCATCGCCCAGCACAAAACCATCACGGTCTTTGTCCCAAGGTCTACTGGCTTTTTCAGGGTCATCATTTCTAGTCGACATTGCACGGGCAGCCGCAAACCCGCCAACACCTGCAGGACAAGTTGCCATTTCAGCACCGCCTACGATCATGATGTCAGCATCGCCATAAGCAATCGTACGGGCGCCATAACCGATGTTATGCGTACCGGTTGTGCACGCTGTTGCAATGGCAAAATTCGGGCCTTTTAAACCATATTTAATGGCTATATTACCTGCTGCCATATTAACGACTGTCGCAGGAATAAAAAACGGAGACACACGTCGTGGCCCTTTTTTTTCTATTTCTAAGCACGTTTTCTCGATGGTACTAATACCACCAATACCCGAACCTACCGCCACGCCAATTCGGCTAGCGTCAATTTCATTTGTGTCTTTATTATGTTCAAGATTCGCATCTTTCATGGCTTGATAACTGGCCGCCAATGCATATTGAATGAAGACATCGACTTTGCGTGCATCTTTAGTGGTTAAATCGTATTGAGTAACATCAAAGTTTTTTACTTGGCCGGCAATTTTAGTAGCGAAACCTTCCGTATCAAATGATTCTATTATGCCCACACCGCTTTTACCTGCAATCAGTGACTGCCAGCTATCTTCCACTGTATTTCCAAGTGGGCTGATCATACCTAGACCTGTGACAACGATTCGACGCGAGTTCATGTTTCCCAATCCCTTATCAATATTTTTAATACTTAGCTTTTAAACTGAATGTTATTGCCTATCCAGATAATAAAAAAGCCGCAATCTGAACAGAGGCGGCTTTTATTAAGCTATCGATTTTGGTTATCTAGAAAGATAATAAAAATCGTTAGACTCCGTATCAACATGCTATACAACTGCGTAATTAAAGGTGGCCAATAATGTAGTCAATAGCTTCTTGAACGCTGGTCAATTTTTCAGCATCTTCATCTGGAATCTCAGTTTCAAATTCCTCTTCTAGCGCCATAACTAGCTCAACAGTATCTAAAGAGTCAGCGCCCAAGTCATTTACAAAAGAAGATGTTGATTTAACTTCTTCTTCTTTAACACCCAATTGTTCAATTACGATTTTCTTTACACGTTCTTCGATATTGCTCATGATTCACTTCCTAAGTTCATTAACCCATGTTCATGCCGCCATTCACATGAATGGTTTGGCCTGTAATATATGCGGCATCGTCACTTGCTAAAAAAGCAACGCTGCCTGCAATTTCGTGTGTCGCGCCCATTCGTTTCATCGGGATGGACGCTAGGATGGCTTCTTTTTGTTTTTCTGGCAAGCCATCTGTCATATCTGTAGCAATAAAACCGGGCGCAATCGCGTTAACAGTAATATTACGACTCGCAATTTCTTGTGCTAAGGAACGTGTTAGACCTTCTAACCCAGCCTTCGCTGCTGAATAGTTAACCTGCCCAGCATTACCCGTTGTACCAATGATTGAGCTGATGTTAATAATGCGGCCTGCGCGCGCTTTTATCAACGGCTTAATCAAGCTTTTACAAACTCGATACACCCCGGAAAGGTTAGTATTAATAACATCCAGCCACTCATCGTCTTTCATGCGCATAAAGAGATTATCGCGCGTAATGCCTGCATTATTAACAACAACATACGGCGTGCCGTGCCTACTTAAAAAACCAGCCATTGCGGTATTAACCTGCTCAGAGTCAGCAATGTTTAATACAAAAGCATCATGCTCAGCACCAAGGGCTTGCAAATCAACTCTCAAACGATCACAGCCTGATTCTGAAGTCGCAGTGCCCACAACTTTATAGCCTCGAGCAATTAACGACTCGGCAATACCTTTGCCAATACCCCGACTTGCACCAGTGACCAATGCGAGTTTTTTATCTGACATTAGCCTTCGCCTTTGATTGCGTTTAATAATTTTTCGAACTGGGTTAAATCACCCGTCGAAAAGGTTGCTAGTTCTTTATTGATGCGTTTATTGAGACCGGTAATAACTTTACCGGGACCTACTTCAATCGCAAGTTCTGCGCCATTACAGGACGCTTCAACTGCGCCAATCCAATTAACAGGGCTGTAAAGCTGTTCGACTAAGCGCTGCTTCATATCCTCAGCAGAGCTAACAGTATTATTTGCATTATGATAAACATCAAACTGTGGTTCAGACCATGTAACGCTTTCTAAAACCTTTAAAAAAGGCTCTGCGGCAGTTCGCATAAGTGAAGAGTGAAACGGCCCACTTACCTGTAACGGTAACGCTCGCTTAGCGCCTGCTGCTTTGGCTACAACACAGGCCTCTACAATACCCGCTGCGGTCCCCGCAATTACAATCTGCCCAGGGGCATTAAAGTTTGCCGGCTCAACAACACCCGCTGAACGAGCGTCGAGGCATACTTTTTCAATACTCTCTCGATCCAAGCCAAGGATTGCGGCCATTCCGCCTTCACCTGCAGGAACAGCGGTGTCCATTAATTCACCGCGTTTTTTTACTAGGCGAACGGCATCTTCTAACGAGAGGACACCCGAGGCATAAAGAGCAGAATATTCACCGACAGAATGACCCGCAGCGGCCAGTACATTAATTCCTTCACCTACTTCTTGTTGGATGATTCGCCAAATAGCGGCACTGGCAGTAACCAATATAGGTTGAGTATTGTAGGTAAGATTTAATTCTTCAGTAGGTCCATCTTGAATAAGAGCCCAAAGATCTTTATTAATTGCCTGAGAGGCTTGCTCGAAAGTTTCTTTAACAATCGGATACTGTTCAGCAAGATCAGCCAGCATACCCAAATGCTGAGCACCCTGACCGGGGAAATATAAAACGACCTGCTTTACCATAATGTCCCTATAAAATTCAGTATCATATAAAAATACAATTAAGTTAATAAAACTGCGACCGTATAAAATGGTAGTCACTGAAGTACTACTAATAACTGGCGCTCATTATGAGGGAAAAATCATGACAGTAAAGAGAAGCAGAGGCATGAGAGACGTGAATTTTTCTACTTGATGACTATTTCTTATATTTTTGATGAAAATATAATCAATGCCTTGAAGTACTACGAAGACAAGCGATCCATTTCGTCAGCAAGACGATTGGCAGTTCCTAGCTCGATTTCAGCCAATGCATAACGCATCGATTGATAAAAAGCCTCTTGGTCAGACTTTCCATGGCTTTTAACAACCAAACCATTGATCCCTAGTAATAATGCACCACTGTGCAATACAGGATCTAACTGGCGTTTAAATCGTTCGATTACTGGGTTAGTAAAAAAGGATAATACTTTACCAGGCAAGCTGGACTGGAGCATTAAATCAAATTGATGGGCAACATGTCGCAATAATCCCTCACTCGTTTTTAAGGCAATATTGCCATGAAATCCATCGCAGACAACGATATCTAACTCACCTTGGTATAATTCGTCAGCTTCGACAAAGCCCACGTAATCAATGCCGTCTAATTCTGAGATCATCTGGCCAGCTAAGCGTATTTCTTCTGTGCCTTTGCTCGCCTCTTTACCAATATTTAATAAACCAAGCCTGGGTTTATCAACGCCTTGTGCTTTACGCCAAGCGGAAGATAAAATTGCAAACTGATATAAACCATCGGCACCTACGTCAATATTCGCACCTAAATCCAACATAAGAACGGGCTTTCCTGCCGTGGGAATATCCCTGGCCATTGCAGGTCGATCAACATCGATTAAGGTAGACAAGGTGTAGCGTGAGAGTGCGAGTAAGGCGCCTGTATTGCCGCAACTGACACAGGCCTGAACTTCATTATTAGCAATGCCTTTTAATGCCAATGCCATGGTCGATTTTTGCTTACGGCGCAAGGCATAAGACGGCTTATCCGACATATCGACGGATTGCTCGCAATAATGAATATCAAAACGGGATTGTATATTAGAAAAATCAGCAGGATTATTACTTGCATCAGCAAGTTGAGATAGCTCAGATTTTAGCCAAGATGCTTCTGAAGAAGCGATATAATATTTAATAAAAAGATCACTACGCTCGGCAAGAATTTGCTGCGTGGCTTGAAAAGTAACGCGGGGACCGAGGTCCCCGCCCATACCGTCTACTGCAAGAGTAAACGTCATGACTTATTCGTCGTTACCAGTCTCCACGACTTTCTTACCACGGTAGAAACCGTCAGCAGTAACGTGGTGACGACGGTGAATTTCACCAGTCGACTGATCAGTAGAAAGAGTTGCAAACTCTAGAGAGTCGTGTGAACGACGCTGACCACGACGTGAACGTGTTACTTTACTTTTTTGAACAGCCATTTTTGTAGGCTCCTAACTTAACGCTATTTCGATTTTAACTGCTGCAGCACGG
>JBNMPQ010000072.1:0-10621 GCA_051276935.1 Oleispira sp.
ACTTCGATATTCATGGGGGGGGGCCAGATTTAAAATTTCCACATCATGAGAATGAAATTGCGCAGAGTGAAGCGGCAACAGGCAGTCGTTATGCTAATAACTGGATGCATGCTGGCGCGGTCCGCATTGACGGCGAAAAGATGTCTAAATCATTAGGCAACTTTTTTACTATTCGTGAGATTTTAGAAAAGTACCACCCAGAGACGGTTCGTTTTTTCCTCTTGTCGAGCCAGTATCGCAGTTCAATTAATTACAGCGAAGACAGTTTAAAAGAAGCTCAGGTTAAATTAGAGCGCTTTTATAATGCTTTAGCTAAAGTTGATAATCATGCAGTTGCCGCTAAAAACAATGATTTCAGCGAGCGTTTCTTTGCGGCAATGGATGACGATTTTAATACGGCAGAAGCGATAGGTGTTTTATTTGATTTGGTCCGCGAAGTCAATAAAGCGGAAGGCAATAAAAAGTTTGCTTTGGGTGCTCAGTTACGTGAGCTCGGGGCTGTATTAGGTTGTCTGCAACTTCCGCCAGAAGAGTTTCTTCAGTCGGGTAGTGATGTCGATGCTGAGTACATAGAGATGATGATTCAAAAGCGGATCGATGCCAAAAAATCAAAAGACTTTGCGACTGCCGACGGTGTTCGCGATGAGTTGTTAGCGAAAGGCATTGTTTTACGTGACGGTCCTGATGGAACCAGTTGGGCTCAGCAGTAATATAGGCGTTTTTTTAAGTTTTTTCTTTGGATGCGCTCATAAAAAAGGCCACTAACGGTAACTCCGTTAGTGGCCTTTTTGCTTTACTGAAAGAAACTAAAGTTTAGTGTGTCTTTCTTCGCATGCTTGGAGGGTGTTCTCTAGAAGCTTGGCACGAGTCATTGGGCCAACGCCTCCAGGAACAGGTGTTATGTAGCTGGCATTTTTAGAGGCGGCTTCAAACTCAACATCACCTACCAATTTACCATTATCTAGGCGGTTAATGCCGACGTCTATAACGATGGCGCCTTTCTTAATCCATTCGCCTTTAACAATGTCAGGTCGGCCAACAGCAACAACAACGATATCGCCAAGGCGCACGTGACTTTCTAAGTCTTCGGTGAAGCGGTGACACGTTGTCACTGTGCAACCCTTTAACAGCAATTCTAAGCCCATTGGGCGGCCCACGATGTTAGAAGACCCTACTATGACAGCGTGCTTGCCACGAATGGGTTCTTTTGTATTTTCAAGAAGCGTTACAATGCCCGCAGGGGTGCAGGGGCGCAGCAATGGCATGCGCTGAGCAAGACGGCCGATATTGAATGGATGAAATCCATCAACGTCTTTGTTTGGGGAGATGCGCTCCAGTATTTCATCTGACTTTAATTGAGCAGGTAAAGGTAACTGGACCAATATGCCATCAATTAAATCGTCATTATTAAGCTTTTCGATGAGTGACAGTAACTCACCTTGAGAAGCAGATGCGGGCAGGTCGTATGCTTGACTGTTAATGCCGACCTCTTCGCAATCTTTGCGTTTGTGCTTAACGTAGACTTCTGATGCTGGGTCTTTACCAACTAAAATGACGGCTAAGCCCGGTGCCCTTAGTCCTTTATCCAAACGTAGCTGAACGCGTTCGGCTACCGTTTTACGAATAGATTCGGCTGTGGCTTTACCATCAATGATTTGAGCGCTCATGTAAATCTTTAACCTTGCAGTAGATCTGAAGAAATCTGGAGTAATACAGTGCTGCTGATTTTCTCATGACTGCCCCGCTAAAGCAAAGTGGAGAAGGGGTTTTTGCCCTGAAAATTATGCGGTTATTGTTTTAAATTACGTTCGAAAATTCTATTAGGATAGCCAAGGTCATTGTTTTTATTAAATAAAATCAAAAAGGTGTTGACGGGATTGGGGACCGTGGGTATTATGCGCTCCTCTTCAACGAGACGGCGATTTGATTCGCAGCTTGATGAAGTTTCGGGATATAGCGCAGTCTGGTAGCGCGCCTGCTTTGGGAGCAGGATGTCGGGAGTTCGAATCTCTCTATCCCGACCACTAAGTCTAACGCAAGTTGGATGGCCGTGCGCCCATAGCTCAATTGGATAGAGCATCGCCCTTCTAAGGCGAGGGTTGCAGGTTCGAGCCCTGCTGGGCGTACCAACGTCTCTCAGATGTTAGTGGTAAGTTAGAAAATATGTGGTGGCTGTAGCTCAGTTGGTAGAGCGCAGGATTGTGATTCCTGTGGTCGAGGGTTCGATCCCCTTCAGCCACCCCACTTATTTTTAAATGTCTAGGTTCTACTATATCTCCTGATTTTATTCTAATTTAATTTCATATTATTCTTCAAAAAATATTTATTTCAATTTAATTCAATTTCTCTCTTGAAAAATAATTCTTTAATCCCATTATTTAACTCTCTCTACTGCATACAAATTATAGTGTTTATTGTTAGCTATGGTTCTGTAACAGAGCATGGGATATAATGCGCGACTTTTATGATGCTAGGTGCATTGACAATTGAATTGTACGTCTATTTAACTATTTATTTAGCTATTTACTTAACTAGGCACCTACATCGCCAGACAAAACGTTAATATTAACTGAGAGACAAACATGCAGATTTCTATCGAAACTACTCAAGGCCTAGAGCGTAAGATGACAATTGGCGTTCCTGCCGCTGACGTTGATGGTCAGGTTGTTGTAGCTCTAAAAAGTATGGTTAAAGGCCGTAAAATTGATGGTTTCCGTCAAGGTAAAATTCCACCAAATGTTGCACACAAAATGTTTGGTAAGCCAGCTCGTCAAGAAGCTGTTCAGCAAGTAATGCAACGTTCTTTCTTTGAGGCAATTTCTAAAGAAGGCCTTAAAATGGCGGGTATGCCAACTAACTTCGAAGCAACAGTTAACGAATCAGGTAAAGATCTTGAGTTCGTAGCAACATTCGAAGTGTACCCAGAAATTACTTTAGCTGATTTGGCCAGTGTTGAAGTCAACAAAAAGAAGTCTGAAGTAACAGACGCTGATGTTGAGACAATGGTTGAAACACTACAAAAGCAGCAAGCTAAATGGGAAACCTCTACTGAAGCAGCTGTTGACGGCGACCAAACAGTTGTAGACTTTGACGGTTTCATTGACGGTGAAGTATTTGAAGGCGGTAAAGCAGAAGGTTATAACTTAACCTTAGGTTCTAACTCTATGATTCCAGGTTTCGAAACTGGTGTCGAAGGCCTTAAGGCCGGTGATGAGAAAACTCTAGAACTTTCATTTCCAGCTGATTACCATAAAGAAGACCTACAAGGTAAAGCAGTAGAGTTTAAAGTTGTTATTAAGGAAGTTAAAAAACCTGAACTAGCAGAGTTAAACGAAGAATTCTTTAAAGGTTTTGGTGTTGAATCTAAAGACCTAGCGAGCTTCAAAGTAGACATTCGGGCCAATATGAATCGTGAATTAGAGCGTGCTATTCGTAACGACGTTAAAAACCAAGTAATTGATGGTTTGGTTGCGGCTAACCAAATTGATGTGCCAGCGTCATTGGCTGATCAAGAGATCGATCGCTTACGTCAGCAAGCTGTTCAGCAGTTTGGTGGTGGCCAAGGCATTGATGCAAGCATGTTGCCAGCTGAATTGTTCAAAGAGCAAGCAGACCGTCGCGTCCGTGTTGGTCTATTGATGAATGCTGCCGTTGATACGTTCAAATTGACAGCTTCTGAAGAAAAGATTGATGCTTTGATTGAAGAAGTAGCGTCTACGTACCAAGAGCCTGAGCAGGTTCGTGAGTACTACAAGAATACTCCAGAGCAAAAGTCTCAAGTAGAAGCCTTGGCTTTGGAAGAACAAGTTGTTGAGAAAATTCTAGAAAGTGCAAAAGTGACTGAAACAGAAGCAGGCTACGAAGAAGTTATTAAGGCTGCTAACGCACCTCAATAATCCATCCTTCGAGTGACTGACAATTTTCAGAACACCGACTAAACTAAAAACAGCTATCATTTAGGATGGCTGTTTTTTGCTGATAATAATGAGTCAGGGAGTGCTTGAATCGATGTTTGATTCGGATAAAGGTAATGACATTATGGGAACATTAGTTCCTATGGTAGTCGAGCAGACCGCTCGTGGAGAGCGTTCATACGATATTTATTCACGTTTGTTAAAAGAGCGTGTTATTTTTATAGTGGGTCAAGTTGAAGACCATATGGCAAATCTGGTCGTTGCTCAGATGCTATTTTTGGAATCTGAAAATCCAGATAAAGATATCCATTTGTACATCAATTCCCCAGGTGGCTCTGTCACTGCGGGCATGTCGATTTACGATACCATGCAGTTTATTAAGCCTAACGTCAGTACAATGTGTATTGGTCAAGCTTGCAGCATGGGTGCATTTTTATTGAATGCGGGTGCAGAAGGTAAGCGCTTTTGTCTGCCGAATTCTCGCGTCATGATTCACCAGCCAAGCGGCGGTGCTCAGGGCCAAGCAACGGATATTCAGATTCAAGCGAACAATATCCAAGAGACAAAAGATCGACTTAATCGAATTATGGCCCATCATTCTGGTCAAACATTTGAGCAAGTTGCTCAGGATACTGAGCGTGATAACTTTATGAGTGCTGATGAAGCAATGAAATATGGTTTGATCGACAAAGTATTAGAAAACCGTAACGCTTAATAGTGTGCGGAATCAAACGTGATTAATGAGGCAGTCGAATGACCGACGACACGAAAGGCAAAGGCGAAGATAACGGCAAGTTGCTGTACTGCTCCTTTTGCGGCAAGAGTCAGCATGAAGTGCGTAAGCTGATTGCTGGCCCTTCTGTATTCATTTGCGATGAGTGTGTTGATTTATGCAACGACATTATTCGTGAAGAGGTTCAAGAAGCCGAGAATAAAGGCGACTCGGAAAGTTTGCCGACGCCGAAAGAAATTAAATCAACTCTTGACGAGTATGTGATCGGCCAAGATAAAGCAAAAATTGTTTTGTCTGTTGCAGTTTACAATCATTACAAGCGCCTTCAATTTGGTGAGCGCAAAGGTGATGTTGAGCTTTCAAAAAGTAATATTCTATTAATTGGTCCAACGGGTAGTGGTAAAACATTATTGGCTGAGACTTTGGCGCGTTTACTAAACGTTCCTTTTACCATTGCAGATGCGACGACCTTAACGGAAGCCGGTTATGTGGGTGAAGATGTTGAGAATATTATTCAGAAGTTGTTGCAGAAATGTGATTACGACGTAGAAAAAGCTCAGCGTGGCATTGTTTACATTGATGAGATCGATAAGATTTCTCGTAAGTCTGATAATCCATCCATCACTCGTGACGTATCGGGTGAAGGTGTTCAGCAGGCATTATTGAAGTTAATCGAAGGCACCGTTGCTTCGGTTCCTCCTCAAGGTGGCCGTAAGCATCCTCAGCAAGAGTTTTTGCAGGTTGATACTTCCAATATGCTATTTATCTGTGGGGGTGCATTCGCGGGTCTTGATCAACTGATTCGCGACCGTTCAGAAAAGAGTAGTATTGGCTTCTCGGCTAACGTTAAGGGTAAAAAAGAAGAAAAATCGATTGGCGAAATTTTACGTTCAGTTGAACCAGGCGACTTAGTTAAATATGGACTAATTCCTGAGTTTATCGGTCGTTTGCCGGTGATTGCTACATTAGATGAGCTTGACCAAGATGCATTAATTCAGATTCTTACTGAGCCTAAAAATTCATTGGTTAAACAATATCAAAAATTGTTTGATATGGAAAATGCTGAATTAGAGTTCCGAGAGTCAGCCCTAAAAGCAGTTGCTAGTAAAGCGATGGAGCGAAAAATTGGCGCGCGTGGTTTACGATCAATTTTAGAAGGTATCTTACTTAATAGTATGTACAAGATTCCCTCTGAAGAGAACGTAACTAAGGTCGTGATTGACGAAGGTGTCATTAACGGCGATTCTGAGCCGTTGTTCATCTACGAATCTAGCGAAGCTGATAAAGTAGATAAAGTCGCACCGGATGATGCTTAAAATTTAAGCTAAAGGTGTGTTTTTATTAAAAAAAGGGCCATTTGGCCCTTTTTTTTCGTCTTTTTTTCATCTTTTCTTATGCTTTCTTGTATTAGTCCTTGTTTTTTTAATCAATGCCCACAACTCTATAAACAATGTGAATTGAATTTGGCAGTTCCAATAGAATATAAGGTTTATTATGAGTCAAGATTACCTGCCGTTGTTACCGTTGCGTGACGTCGTAGTATTTCCAAGCATGGTGATCCCTTTGTTTGTGGGGAGAGCTAAATCCATTGCTGCTTTAGAAGAAGCAATGACACAAAATAAGCGCGTTATGTTGGTTGCGCAAAAAGATGCGGGCCATGACAATCCTAATGCAGAAGATTTAAATCAGGTAGGGACTGTTGCGAATATTTTGCAATTATTAAAATTACCCGATGGCACCGTTAAAGTCCTTGTTGAAGGTGATTATCGAGCCAAACTTGTAGAATTAATTGATGAAGATACCCTATTTCGTTGCCGCAGTGAGAGCCTGGTAGATCCCGATCTTTCTGAGCGCGAAAATGAAGTACTCGTACGTTCGTTGACTGGGCATTTTGAGCAATATGTTCAATTATCAAAAAAAGTTCCTAGTGAAGTCCTATCGACAATTTCGGGCATCGAGGACGCTGGTCGCTTAGCCGATACCATCGCTGCGCACATATCGCTTAAGCTAGATGAAAAACAGTCTGTTCTCGAAATGATTAATATTAGTGAGCGTATTGAGCATTTGATGGGCGTTATGGAATCTGAGATCGATCTATTTAAGGTTGAAAAGAGAATTCGTGGTCGCGTTAAAAAGCAAATGGAAAAGAGTCAGCGTGAGTATTATTTGAATGAGCAGATGAAGGCCATTCAAAAAGAACTAGGGGATATGGAGGACACCCCGAATGAAATGGAAGAATTACAGCAGAAGATTACTGATTCAGGGATGACTAAAGAAGCTCAAGATAAGACCGAAGCTGAGCTTAAAAAATTAAAAATGATGTCTCCGATGTCAGCAGAAGCCTCTGTCGTGAGAGGTTACATCGATTGGATGGTGGGCATTCCATGGAAGAAGCGCAGTCGTATTAGCCATGATTTAAAGAAAGCTAAAGCGATTCTAGATGCTGAACATTATGGTCTTGAAGAAGTTAAAGAGCGCGTTCTTGAATACTTAGCGGTGCAGAACCGTGTGAAAAAAGTACGTGGAGCGATTTTATGTCTTGTAGGACCACCTGGTGTGGGTAAAACCTCTCTAGGGCAATCCATTGCACATGCGACTAACCGTAAGTTTGTCCGTATGGCATTGGGCGGCGTTCGTGATGAGGCAGAAATTCGGGGTCACCGACGTACCTATATTGGTTCGATGCCAGGTAAATTGATTCAAAAAATATCGAAAGTTGGGGTTAAAAACCCACTTTTCCTGTTGGATGAAATAGACAAAATGGGTATGGATCAGCGTGGAGATCCAGCATCTGCTCTATTGGAAGTATTAGACCCAGAGCAAAATGATAGCTTTAACGATCATTATCTTGAAGTTGATTATGATTTGTCTGATACCATGTTTATTTGTACTTCAAACAGCATGAATATCCCGGGTCCTTTATTGGACCGCATGGAAGTGATCCGTATTCCGGGCTATACGGAAGATGAAAAGCTTAACATTGCGATTCGGTATTTATTGCCCAAGCAAATTAAAGTGAATGGTTTAAAGGCGAATGAGATCACCGTTGCCGACGATCGAATTAAAGATGTTATTCGTTATTACACTCGTGAAGCGGGTGTTCGTTCGTTAGAGCGTGAATTGGCTAAACTTTGTCGTCGTGTTGTTAAAGCAAACATGTTGGCAACAAAGACAAGCAGTATTGAAATTACTGAAGACTTGTTAGAAGAGTATTTAGGCGTGCACAAGTACAGCTTTGGTCTTGCAGGTGTTGATAATCAAGTAGGGCAGGTAACTGGCTTAGCTTGGACGTCTGTTGGGGGCGAGTTGCTAACCTTAGAGTCTGCAGTAACGCCTGGTAAGGGGCGTATTACAAAAACCGGATCGCTGGGTGATGTAATGCAAGAATCTATTCAGGCGGCTTTAACGGTTGTTCGAAGTCGCGCTCAAGCTTTGGGTATTTCTGAAGACTTTATCGAAAAGCACGATTTGCACATACACGTTCCTGAAGGTGCTACACCAAAGGATGGTCCAAGCGCGGGTGTCGGTATGGCAACAGCATTGGTTTCATCTATGACGGGAATTCCTGTGCGTGCTGATGTCGCTATGACCGGTGAAATAACCTTGCGGGGTAAGGTGTTGCCAATCGGTGGTTTGAAAGAAAAATTACTGGCAGCACATCGTGGTGGCATTAGGACGGTTATCATTCCGAAAGAGAATGAAAAAGACCTGCGAGAAATTCCGCAAAATATTCAAGAGAACCTCGAAATAATTCCGGTTGAGTGGATTGATGAAGTTTTGGATGTGGCATTAGAAAGTAAGCCCGAGCCATTAGTTGGTGAAATAGTGAGCAAAGATGAAGCTCAAATCAAAAAAGATAGTAAAAGTCGCCCTAGCACACACTAACGCCGCTTGACGGCTGTGAGCTGGGTTGGTATAAATCTTGGCTCAATAAAGAATGCATTGCGAACTTAGCTCGCAAGATACAAAAATTATTAAGTATATATAAATAAAAAGGGGATTTAGTGTGAACAAATCAGAATTAGTAGATTCTATCGCTGCTCAAGCGGACATTCCAAAAGCCGCTGCAGGCCGCGCATTGGATGCTATGATTGAAAGCATTGGTAGTACTTTGAAAGATGGTGGCCAAGTTGCATTGGTTGGATTTGGTACTTTTTTAGTTAAAGAACGTGCTGCTCGAACTGGTCGTAACCCTCAAACGGGTGAACCAATTCAAATTAAAGCGGCTAAAGTGCCTAGCTTTAAGCCTGGTAAAGCTCTTAAAGACGCTGTTAACTAAACACGTTGATACCGTTAATAAACGCATCCACTGGATGCGTTTTTTTTTGCTCGCTGCTGAATAAGAAAGGTTTGGAGATCTCATGTTGCAGAATATTCGCGATAATTCTAAAGGAACTATCGCAAAAATCATCGTCGGTTTTATTATTATCACTTTCGCATTATTTGGTATTGAATCAATTGTAGCCCTAGGAAGTAGTGATTCTGCTCCTGCTACAGTTAACGGTACGAATATCGAAGAAGTCGAAATTTTACGTTTAGTTGAAATGCAAAAAAATCGTTTCCGTCAGCAATTTGGTGAGAATTATGATGAGAGCTTATTCAACGATTCTTTCTTGCGTCAATCTGCATTAGAGCAGTTGATCGAACAAAAAGTTGCCGTAACCCAAGCCCGTTTATTGGGCGGTTATGTTTCAACGCAATCAATTGATAGCGCTATTTTAGCCGCACCTGAGTTCCAACAGGATGGTCAGTTTTCTAGCGATCGTTTCAAAATGGTTCTTCGTCGCAGTGCTTTAACACCGTTAAGCTATCGAGCTGTATTAGAAGAGCAATCATTGGTTACTCAAGTTCAATTGGGTACCGGCTTAACGGATACTGCATTACCTTTTGAAGTTAAGCGTCAGCAAGCTTTAAAAGCTGAGCAGCGTGATTACGAGTATGTAATCTTTAATACTGCAGATTTAAAGGAAGGCATTGAGTTGTTTGATGAAGACATTCAAGCTTTTTATGATAAAAATAAACAACGTTATAAAACGGAAGAAAAAGTATCTGTTGATTATGTTGTTTTGAATAAATCAGACCTAAAATCAGATATCCAAGTTGACGATGAAGAAGTTGATCAAGGATATGAAGATTACCTTAGTCAGCTAGGTGCAACCGAAGAACGTAAAGCAAGCCATATCTTAATAGAAGTTAACGATGATCGTAATGATGATGCGGCGTCTGCTTTAGCTCAGCAACTGTCTGCTAAAGCGATTAGTGGTGATGATTTCTCTGCGTTGGCTAAAAAGTATTCTGATGACATTGGTTCTAAAAACGTCGGTGGTGATCTTGGCTTCAATACTCGGGGTGGTTTCGTTCTAGAATTTGATGATGCATTATTTGCAATGACTGAAGGTGACGTGTCTGAACCGGTGAAAACTGAGTTCGGTTATCATGTGATAAAACTTGAAAAGATTCGCAAGCCTAACGTTATGTCTAAAGAAGAGAAACGTATTGATATCATCGCCGATATCAAAGCATCGCAGCTGACAGAAATGTTTGCAGAAATGTCTGAATCTCTAGCGGCAGCAGCCTTTGAAAATGACAACATTGAAAACTTAGTCGCAAACAGTGATTTAGGTCTTAAAGCGAATAAATCAGCTTTATTCAGTCGTTCTCAAGGTGAAGGGATTACACTTAATGCATCGGTTCGTAGTGCCGCTTTTGATGAAAAAGTATTGGCTGATCGTGAGTTGAGTGATGTTATTGAACTATCGGCTGACCAAGTGGTTGTTATCGGTTTAAGTAAGCATGTTGAACCCGCTGTCAAGTCTTTAGCGGATGTTAAGAGGGTTATTAATGGCCAATTATTGACTGAAAAAGCCAGCGCACTCGCAACTCAAAAAGCGAATGCTTTAGTTGCTGAGTTAGAAACGGGTGCTTCATCAGTAATTTGGACTCAAGTGAAATCAGCAACCTTTACTGATGCAGG
>JBNMPQ010000073.1:0-10607 GCA_051276935.1 Oleispira sp.
ATTTTCCGGCTAGCGCACCAGCACACCTTATTGCACAACGAGCCTTACGCTGTGCAATAAGTGATTTAGCGGCCATGGGAGCTGAACCCCAAGCGTTTCATCTGGCCTTAAGCTTACCGAAAAATACGTCTCAGGCCTGGCTAGAATCCTTTAGCTCGGGTCTACGTGCGTGCGCTAAAGAATTTAATATTAGCCTAATTGGAGGTGATACTACTTTAAGCCCAATTCTTGTCATTACTTTGCAGGTACAAGGTTTAGTCCCTAGCGGTAAAGCACTCACACGCAACACAGCGCAGGCTGGCGATAATATTTGGCTAAGTGGTGAAGTTGGCAACTCAGCTACCGCACTGGCCGGTATATTGGCGAATCCAGAAGCCATCACCGAAAACAATTCAGAGTTAGCAGCAGCCTATTATTATCCGCAAGCTCAAGTTGAAATAGGACAAAAACTAATAGGCTTAGCGACCAGCGCTCTGGATGTTTCTGATGGATTATTACAAGATGCTTCTCATATCGCAAAAGCATCAAACGTATGCTTAAACTTTGCAACCCATAAAATCCCAATAAGCCCTCTTGCCATTACTCTAGTTGGCCAAGCTAAGGCCTTACAGTTTGCCCTCACAGGCGGTGACGACTATCAGCTTTTATTCACGGCCCCACAACAAGCACACGATGCATTAAAAAGACTCGGCTGCCATAATGTTGGGCAAGTACAAGAAAGAAGTTTAAATACGAATACAGGCACTTATACAGAATGGGTTTTAATAAATGGTCAACCTGTTAATAATAAAAATATGGGCTACCAGCATTTTTAAACGCTTTTATTAATGCCTTAGTTACTGCACTCATTACTACATTTCTTGCTAAACTCTTTGTTACACTAATGATTAATATTTTATATTAAAATACCGCTTATTTTTTTACTAAACAACTATTAATAGGATATAAAAATGGCCAAGTTAGACTCTAACATTGAACTAGAAGCCGCTGCGTTCCGTCGTTTACTAGCCCACTTAGATGAACGTAAAGACGCACAAAATATAGACCTAATGAATCTTGCAGGTTTCTGTAGAAACTGTTTATCAAAATGGTATAAAGCGGCCGGTGAAGATCAAGGTATTGACATTGAATACGAAGATGCCCGTGAACTTGTGTATGGCATGCCGTATTCAGAATGGAAAGACAAGCATCAACAAAAACCAACAGCCGAGCAGTTAGCAAAATTCAATGCGGGAGAAAAATAGTGAGCAACTCAGACAATCAGCAACCCGCCATAAAAAAAGGCCGCTACCGCCATTACAAAGGCGCTGAATACCAAGTAATTGATGTAGCACGCCACAGTGAAACCGAAGAGTGGTTTGTGGTTTATGAAACGCGCTATGTCGGCGAAACGTCTTCAACCTGGGTTCGTCCAGCTGATATGTTTTCAGAAGCTGTAGAAATTGGCGGTGAGCTCATTGCTCGATTTCAGTTCATTGATTAATACTTTTAACGTCTGTCGTGATGTGCATTAACGAGATTCAATTGATTTTAACATGCTGTTAAAAACGATAGTGCCTTGTTTCTGCATTTTACTGTCAAGGAATCGGCCAATCAAAGGAACAGCAATTTTACCTTCTGATATCCAAGTAACCTGCGTTGTTCCATCACCCAAGTCTTTAAGATCAATAATACCTTTATAATGATCTATCTTGAAAGGTTTAGAGCGCTCAATTTTATATTGCATATGAATAGGTCGCTCAAACGCCGTTATGCGCTCCCAGACTTTAAAGGCGCCAGTTTCGACTGTGCGTAAGGCTCCTGTTCCGTTGCGCTCAGTATCGCCTTCGTTAAGAAGCTTAGCGGCACCGACTGATTTAAATAACGCATAACTTTCATGATCACTGATCGCTTCAAAAACGTTATCAATCGGCGACTTCACAATACGTTCTACTTTAATTTTAAACATAACGACTCTTTATTAGAATAATTTTGCATTCACATTATCATTAATATTTAAAAAAACCACTGCTTATTAGATACCGTTAGTAAGTGAAATAAGCACGCGGAATAGAACTGAATTCATACCCTTAATACTTATTACCAGGGCAAAATAAATAGTAAAAATCTCATTCAAGAGTATCGCTAAATTTTGGCGCTGACCTGACAATTAAACGCTAAAACAACACGGTCACTATCGCCAAAGTAAGGCATCGCTGCGTGCTTTAAATAAGAAGGGAAAATAATAATTTGACCTGCTAGTGGTGCAAAATCCATAAAACCGTCAGCAGACAAATACGCTGTTCCTGCATCCTGATAATGATCGGCACCGTGGCGAGGATCATAAAAACGGTTCACGCCGTTTCGCCCCTCAATACTGCTCTCCCCTTCTTGCAGGTAATAAATACCACACCAAGAGCAATTAGGGTGTGAGTGCGTATCGTGATAACCGCCATTTTGAGTAATGTGATACCAAGACTCAACCACATCAACTTCGGCGTGTGCGCCTTCTGGCCAAAATTGTTCATTCACGGCCTGAGCAACCGCACCGATAAGATCTTCGACATGAGCTCGAAATTTTTGTAACGGCTCATACGGCAAGGTTAATAAATTTAGCTCACTTTCAAATAAAGCATGCTTAGCAAAAACAGCGACTTCGCTATCAATTTTATTGTCCTGCTGGTCTTTAATTTCATACAGTGCTTTTTGCAGCTCAGCCGTTTCGGCCTCATGACCTGGGTAATGGCTGATAAACAGCTTACTTTCCCACATTGCCATATCTTCAATATAAAATTCGTCTTGCATACATAACCCAGTCTTAGAATCTAATAATCCTATTCTAGTGCTTTTTTAGGGTTATAAATAGCGAGCTAGATCAACTGACAGTAATTAATAAAAAGGAAATAAGAGAGCGATAATTGAGGAGTCAAAAACAAATAAAAGGGCATGATGATGTCATCATGCCCTAAGGTGTTGGTATCTTTGGTATTTGAACTATTATTTTAGTTAATAAATTTGATCTCATAGACAGTCGTTGTACCACTCACTTCATTACCTACTGCAATAAAATGCTTACCTACTCGAGTAAAATAATCAATCGACTCTGGACCTAAATCTCCTGCTGCCAGGTTGTAAACGCCGTTATCACAATCACCTTCATCAACAAGAGTACATACCGCCTCGCTGAAATCGCGATTATTAATGTACGACTGGTAAACTGGAGCCGTTGGGACCGTAACATCATAGACGATAATGCCGCCCTGACGTTCTAGACCGATAAAGGCATATTGCTTACCATTAATTTCTGCGACCTCGACTGCTTCTGGCTCTGTGCCTTTGTCATCACTGCGGTTATCCGCCGTTTCATCAGGATCGTTGTTATCGTTAGTAACGTTAAAATTTTGACTGTCGATTGCAAATACTCTCTTCGCAATGTCATCGCCACTGTCATAAACTAAACCCGCTTGTTCGTCCCATATTGAAAAAGAACGTGCACCAAAAGTAACGATATTGTCGCTAGCTGAATAGCTCTCTTTGTCCGCGACTACTTTAATGCGTTTAAGTTGATTATTATCATCTAATGCCACTTTTAGTGGGTGTAATACATCAACTAAATCAACAATCTTTCCGCCACGAGCTTCATCAGTAAAAGAGATGCAATCATCTAGTTCATTTGCATATTTGTTGGCGTCTTCGTCATCGCCGCCTACTTCATATTCATCACCATCCCAACTATGATTTGCAGCGTCACAAGTCTGCTGGTTTGTAGAATAAATATATTCGCGGCCATCACCTTCATTTGCAGAAATAATGTAATCGCTACCGTCAACGCTAAAACTTGCGATAGTATCAGGCATGTATAAACCAACGAGTTGCTCATAACTTGCGAATTCACCGACACCACCGTCTTTATTAGAAGCATCTAGTGCATTACCACTCGCCGCATTCCAGCTTTTTTCACCCAAACCTTTTATTGTATCGACGCGAGCGGTTGCAATATCAATAATAGCAATGGCATTATTTTCCTGTAACGCGACATAGGCTTTCGTATTATCACTATTTAACGCCATGTATTCGGGTTCTAGATCCTGAGCAACGGAAGTTCCTGCAGGCCCTGCCGTTCTTACACTGGCACCCAGTTCACCGTGACGACTTTCGCCAGTATTAAAGGATGAAAAAGAAACCTGTTTTACAACGGCATCATCACGGCTGTACCCATTCGAGATATCAACAATGGTAATAGAACCTTCAGGGTCATTTGTATAATCACCGCTTGGCTCGCCTTCGTTCGCCGTTAAGATCGTTTGACCATCGCTACTTAAAGCGACCATGTCTGGTAATGCACCGGCGGGATAGGTCGCTAATAAAGAAAGATCATCTGAACGGTATAGCGCGATTAATCCTGGATTTTGCTTTACCGCGGCTTCAATCGCGACGGCGACCAAACCCTGCTTAGCAGAGACACTGTTGGCAGCGCCAATCTCTATGCCAGCCGCTGCTGCCGCTAACGATAGATCAATATTGCCAACTTTATCTGGGGCACTGTTATCGGCATTAAGTGCTAATACATCAATACTGGCCGCTTGAGAATTAACGACATAAAGGCGATCTGAGCACTTATCGTAACTCACAATTTCAGCGGAAGACGTTGCGAACTCACTCCCTGAAAAATACGAGTCGACCAAGGATAACTCTAACGTTCCAATATCGGATGTGATGCCAGCTTGCTCGACGTTAACGCATTGAATATTAATATCCGCTAATGGAGATTGAGCTGGCGTATTGTTTGAAGATGAAGAACCACCGCAGCCGGTTAACCCAGCACTGAGAATCGCGATAGAGAGGATAGAATGTTGCAATATCATTATTTAACTTCCAGTTATGTTTAACTGGCACCAGTTTATGAACAAAGTATGACAAAAATGTTTCACTCTCAGGAAATATACGCACGAGCGAGCTATAAGAATTTCTTCACATACCAGCAACTGGCTTCTATCTCATATCCTTGCTCTTTCGCCCAGGCTAAACCCACTTCAACAAGCTCCTCAGCCAAGCCTTGTCCACGCAAAGCAAAGGGGACATAAGTACTGGTAAAATCAATTCTTTGGCTATCAGCCGTATCGATTAAACGATACTCGAGTACGCATTCATTATCGCTTTCGTTCAAGATAAAGCGATTTTTATCTATTTGATGCTCTAGTGTCTTCATTTTACCCATCAACGATTACGGACATAGAATGATTATACGCCCATCATTATAATCTTTATTCGATACACCATAATCAATACGCTTCACCCCTTTACGGCCAACCAAAGCGGCTAATTTATCGACATTCGTCGTTAAAGTAGACATGCTAATCATTGTTAGCTCTTTGCTATCGACGTCACGATTAATCACCAAACTGATCAGGTGTAGCGCACGCTCACAATTAGCAATCACATCCTTTGGGATAACTTTTTCTTTAATCGCGGTATCAATTAATTTTTTGGACACAGTATCCGTATTAGCACCTAAAATAATCGCCGCCAAAATATCAAATACCACCACAACCTTAATGTTTTTTTTATCGTCTACGCCAAATAAACCAATAACACAGGGTAACCAGCTACCTTTAGGATCATCAATATCTTTAGTAGTAACCGTAATTTCTTTTACTGTTAATAACTTAAATGCCTTTTGCAAAGATTCACTTTTGGGCAGAACTAAATTGAGTTTATCGCTTTTATCTCTCGAAGATGCCTCTTCAATCTCCAAGCTTGGGTTTTTCATACCCTTTCTTTGTAATACGGGTAAGACTGCGTTATGTAAAGTTTCTACATCAAAAGGCTTACTAAGCACAAAAAGCGCACCGGCATCTGTCGCCTCCTTTATACGTTCAGGAGAAGATTCTGTTGTCACAAAACCAATATTGATATCCAACATGGTCTTGCCCAATTCATGCATAAGCTCTAGCCCTGTCATTTCAGGCATGTGCCAATCCGACAGAATTAAGTTAGGCTTCCAGTCTTTGGCTAATGTCAAAGCGTCCATACCATTTGAAGCCATTACAATTTCCAAATCATCATGACCAAGTTTTTCTAAACCACGCTTCACTATCTGTTGCATTGCTCTGCTGTCATCTACAATGAGTACTTTCATTCCATACCACCATTATTCCCTACGCACTCGGCTTCAAATAATACGATGTAAAACCACCGCTCTCCTACCTTGGCTGTAACTTCTGACATTTTATCTAAGCGGCGCAACAAAATCTGAGCCTCTGCTGGCTCTATAATTTTTGGCAAACTAAAGCATTCATGGGTAGGGTGATCACGATCTAACTGCCCACAGATACAATTCATTAGCTCAATCATCGCATCTTGTTCATCTTCTTCAGTAGCCGTACCAGCAGATATACCTAGCATATCTGTGGCTAACTGATCGCCAGCAACCTGATCAACCCCAAGCACGACAACCTGCTTAGCAGATAATTGACAATAAACCCATTTCAACAATAAAATCTGACTACCTTCAAGTAAGCAACTCGTTTCTATTAATAGCTCTGAACTGAAAGACTGCCAGACAGTTTGGGATATGCTGAATAACTGTTTATGCTGCATAGCATCCTCTATAATAAACACTACCCTTCATAGATTAGCCCAGCTTTATTATTCCGCTAGCACCTTCGCTGATATAGTTAATAGAATGGTTTCAGAAAAATGCATAACAGACCTAAAAAACATCCTATACTATGATTAGTCATATTAATTACGAAATGAGGAATGTTTTGACGAAATTTGGGGTATTAGCCTTTATCAGCATGAATCTTTTAATGCTGTTAATAATCAGCTGGAGCTATATATTCTTTAAAATTAGGAAAACCATCGCTAATGAGGTTTCAATATCCGAGAAAGTAAAACAGCTGAAAGACATTATCGAAAAACACAAAAAAGAAAATAGTAACAAGCCTCTCAATAAAGACGACTTTAAACTGCAGCAAGAATGTATTACTAACTTGCAAGATATTAATCAGCAGCAGCAAGACATAATGGTAGAAATAAAAAAAATTGACAACGATGATAGCTTAGATAGCGAAAGCAAAGAACGCTACATTAAAGCCCAACTTGCCAGCCTTAAAGCTCAATCAAACGCCTATGAAGATACTATCGCCATATTAAGAAAACAAATATCTCAAGGTAACTATCGATTAAGCTTTATTGAAGAAAAACTGCTAAAACAAAAACAGGAACTTATTAAGTTAAAAATCATCGAAGATAAGCATAAAATGGAGAAACTTAGAAACATTGATTTAGATAAAGAAAACATTGAACTGAAAAATAAAATATATAATCAGCGGACCACCAAAAATACCGTCAACCAGATGTCAAATACCATCAGTCAACAGAAGAAAAAAATCGACAATCAAAATGATGAACTAGAACAGTTAATGCTAGAATATCTGAGACTTGAAGAAGAATCTAAAAATTCAAAAGATAGTGACATTCAATCTATTACTGATGACATGTCAGAAATCGAACTTACACTTGAAAGAGCCCTAACAGAAAAAGATTTCTTAGAAAGCCAGTTTCTGGACTTACTTGATAACCACGATACTCAAATACAGCTAAAAGATGAACTGAAGCGAACAAAAACTGAATACATGATGCTAGAAGAGCATTTTATTGACTTGGCTGAAAAGAAGTAAATATCAACGTAATCATCCAAGTGACATCCACCCTGAATATCACACGGTAATTCTGATAATTAATTAACTGGACACCTTGGTCATCGAATAATGCCATTCTCGCCCGACCTTACTACGCTCAAAAATATCTATTTTTGCTAGACCATTAAGAATTGAAGCAGCCGTATTATAAGAACAACCTAGCATCCCCTGAACCCAATTAGCCGTGACTGTCTTTATGCCAATATTCTGTACCAGTAGAATCACACTACGCTGATTCTCATTAAGATTCTGATAGCGGTTGGATGTTAGTAAAACATCTTTGAAGTCTTGGTACTTTTCTACTAGCTCAGAAAAATCTTGTAAAAAATTATCGATAGCCCGTGAAGCGATCTTACTCTGATATTCAATAAAGTAGGTCATATCCATGTCATGAGTTTCGGTATAAATATAACTTTTACCATATTTCACCGGAGCTTCATTTAGCAGCCCACTGATCGAGATATAACGAAATGCATGATAACCATATTTAAACATCACCCAATAAAAAAGAGCACGAGCCAAGCGACCATTTCCATCATGAAAAGGATGCTCTAAGCCGATGGCAAAATGTAACGCTGTAGCGATGACAAACGCAGGGGCTGTTGGGCTTGGCTCATTATTGTTAAACCAATTCGCCAAAAAATCTAAACGCTGCTCTAACTCACTGGCTAAAGGTGGTGTATGTACAACCTGACCAGAAGCATCGACTACCACAACGTCATCAGTCTTACGCAATTGCCCTGGTTGATATTTCTCGTCATCAATACCACTCATACCAATATGATGCAGATTTTTTATCAGTGCCAAAGAAAGAGGCTGATCTTTTTCAGACCATGCCGTCTGCATTAAGCGAAAATTCCCTAAGATCATTTTCTCAGACAGACTTTCTGGCTTGCGTTCATTTAATAAAAAATCACGGGCGACTCTTGTTGTCGTCGCTGCCCCTTCTAGCTGGCTACTGCTAATAGCTTCATCTTTCACTAGGTTTTCAAGTATGCGATTAAAACCCTCTCCCTCACCCAACTTACTCGCCATCCACTCTAATGAAGCAAGCGAGGTATGCTGCTCGATCTGAATATTCGTTTTCTGAATAGTAGGGCTTACGAAGTAATCAAAAGAGGATAGCGACTGATTGAAAGGAGCAAGTTTGGTCAATTGGCTTTGGCGAGCATCACGCACCACCGACCATGCTAATTGAGTATCAAGCGCCTTGGGGAAACGACGATAAAGCTCGTCAAAAGGTAGGTAGCGCCCCTTCTTATCCACAGGGCTGTGCAGATCCATATAAGCAGGCAATAACTCAGGCTGAGTCTTTGCTATCTCAACAAATGGATTACTTGAGACTTTAGGTATCTTTTTCACGATCTCAACTCAAAAAAAGCAATAATTGAGTTAAGTAATAGCATAGGCGCGCCTATAACTCAATTTATCTATTTTTTGAGTTATATAATAATCCAAGCAAGTTTAAATAGAGGTCACAAAAAAGCCCAACAAGCTTTCACTCATTGGGCTTTCATCATTACGAATAATCAGAGGTTCTTCTCGCAGAGCCTCTAATTAAAAGAACTACTTCTCTTTACGCACAATCTCAACCATATCCACATTCTGGAATCCGCGCGGTAGTTTATTACCACGACGGCCACGTTCACCAAAGTAATGCTCTAGATCAGAGAACTTCAACTTGGTATGACGCTTACCAGAATGCACTAGTAAGGTATCCGTCTCACCAAAGGCAATAGCAGAGATCATTAGCTCTTCACGGCTGCTTGCGCGCGGCCCTGGAATGCTGATCATCTTATTACCCTTACCACGAGCCATTACTGGAAGATCGGCAGCTGGGAAGACCAGCATACGGCCTTCGTTACTAATGGCGGCGATCCAAGACTTTTCAATACTGTCGATTCGTGCCGGCGATAATACCTGCGCATTGGTCGGTACCGTCAACATCGCTTTACCGGCTTTGTTTTTGGTTTGAATATCTTTCAGCTGAGTAATAAACCCATAACCCGCATCGGTTGCCATTAGGTAATGATCTTCATCATGCCCCATCACTAAGCCTTTAAAGCCCATGCCCGAAGGAATGGTTAAACGGCCCGATAATGGTTCGCCCTGCCCTCGTGCTGATGGCAGAGTATGCGACTGCACAGAATAGGCTCGCCCTCCGTCATCAATGAAGACCGCGTTTTGATTACTCTTACCGGTACAGGCTAATAAGAACTTATCACCGGATTTGTAGCTTAATCCTTCAACGTCTACATCATGCCCTTTCGCGGCACGAACCCAACCTTTGTCAGAAATCACAACCGTTACTGGGTCGCTGCCTAGCAAGTCAGTCTCAGAAAAAGCTTTTGCTTCGCTACGTGCAACTACAGGAGAACGACGATCGTTACCAAACAGTTCAGCATCGGCAGCCAATTCTTTCTTAATCAATGTTTTTAAACGACGTTCGCTGCTTAGAATTTTTTCTAAGTGATCACGCTCTTTTTCTAATTCGTCTTGCTCGCCACGAATCTTAAATTCTTCTAACTTGGCAAGATGACGAAGTTTTAATTCTAAAATCGATTCCGCTTGAATATCCGTTAAACCAAAGCGATCCATAAAGACGACTTTCGGTTTTTCTTCGGTGCGAATAATCTCGATCACTTCATCGATGTTTAAAAACGCAACCATCAAACCTTGCAAGATGTGTAAGCGCGCCAGTACTTTATCTAAACGGTGCTGCAAACGACGACGAACAGTTTGAGTACGGAACTCTAACCATTCTACTAACATCGAACGTAAATCTTTTACTTGTGGACGACCATCTAGGCCGATCACATTCATGTTCACACGATAGCTGCGTTCCAAATCAGTGGTCGCAAACAAGTGCGCCATCAAAGCTTCAACATCAACACGATTCGATTTAGGAATAATCACTAAACG
>JBNMPQ010000074.1:0-10509 GCA_051276935.1 Oleispira sp.
TTCTGATCAACGCTTGTATTTACATCATTAGAAAACTTAATTTCTACCCCATTAATGTTATCTGGAATAGCTGGCATATATTAGTCATTTAGTTGGCCTTATAAACGCGGATACTTTAGTTTTTCTTTGAGGCTATTCATATTAACAATGAATAAATTAAGGCTAAATCATTACTAATTCAGTAATATTTCGTGAATAAGTTATCTTGTGTAAACGCATAAACTAGATAATTTATCACTTTGCCATTGTCAAAAATTTTGTAGCTGTGCACATCGTTTTCGGCAAAATTTATGATGGTGTCCTGATCACTTTCTATCTCTCGCCGACTGCGCGATGAAAGTTGCGCAGAAGACGAAATTCCTACCTTGGTTGCCATGTATGAGCGCAGTCAATTCAGCCAATTAAATTAGTTGAACGCCATCTTACTAAAATCTAATAAGTCGTCATGAAGAAAAGAATAGTTTAGCTGTTCTTTTACTTTTTGATTGCTAATGACTTTTCCGAGTGAATCAGTTTGACCAGAGAATACCGGTTCAAAATCCCCTAAATGACTGAGTGCTGCCTGATAAAATTCACGTCGAGTCGGATGCTGCGAGGCACAGGCATTGAATACCTCATCCCAGCAGTTTTGATTGATTACTGCCCGTATAATTCCAATGCAGTCATCACGATGAATCATATTTACTCGTGCATCGGGATTCTTAATAGTTTTGCAATAAACAGAATCATCCTCTGTCGTCGTTAAAAAGAAACGACCAGGGTGGCGCTGATAGCCGATTAATCCTGAAAAACGAATGATGCTGGTTTTAAAGTGTGCATTCTTTTGAAACATACTTTCAATTTCTAACAGTGGGCATGGCTTTAACGCCGCAGCATCGTCTTCAGTAATCGCCTGAGAATCAAGGTAAGCAGAATTTTGATAGACTGACGTCGAGCTAATAAATAACACTTGTTGAATCGTCGAGTTCTCTATTTCGGCTATTAGCTGTGTGTAAGCCTCAATGTTTTTTGAGGTGATATTAATAATTAGAATGTCAGCCTGTAGAAATTCATTTTCATGGGTATTCTTTCGGGCGTTCAATACTTCTATATCGTAAGCCTGTGCTTCAATGCCCGCTTTGCGAAGTTGAGCTAAGCGTTCTGGGCCTCGGGAAGATGCCTTAATGTGAAAGTTGGCGTGGTTCAGTTCAATCGCCAGTGGTAATCCTAACCAGCCACTGCCTAAAATGCTGATACGTTTCATAATTTTTTAACCCTGATGGTGCACTATTTTTAGTAATTAGCCTGTCTAATGGGAGGTTGCCCTTGCCTTTCGAAAACTGACCTTTACAATCGCGGCTAAAATGATCATACCCAATCACATTAGCGAAGTCGTGTCATGAACCGTAAGAAGAAGATTAATAAGATTTTAGGCAAAAAGATGAGAAAGGCGAATGCTAAGCTAGCCCCTAAAGATACGAAGCCGGCTTATATCTCTAAAGCAGATCGTGCTGCGGCCGAAATCGCTGACAATCAAAAAGTAGATAATGAATTGCTATAAGTCGTTCTTATTTCGTAGTAGATGCTTTATTATGCTCTCATCCCAGGGGGTGGCGAGTTAGATATTTTCTAATAAAAGAATTTTTCTAATAAGCCTGAGATGCCATGCAAACTCCTTGAACCTGATCCGGTTAATACCGGCGTAGGAATGGGCAGTTGAATTGATTTGTACGCATTTAATCAACACTACACGCTTGCTACGCTCGACCGGGTCTTCTCTTATTTTTGAGGCAGACCTAATTAATGAAAACCCTACCTTTATCCTTCGCGATAGCCTCGGCTATTAGCGGTTCCATGATTACCCACATTGTTAGTGCCGAACAGCCAGCAGAAGCCATTGCGCTTGATGTTGTGACGGTGAGTGCAGACTTCCGTGATACCAATGTTCAAGAGCTACCAGAAGCGGTCACCGTTATCGGTGCCGATGATATTGCCGCGCGTTCTGCCCAGCATCTTGAATCGGTATTAAGCTTTGCGCCGAATGTTAATTATTCTTCGGGTGCGTCGCGCGGCCGTTATTTTCAAATTCGCGGCATTGGCGAGCGTAGCCAGTTTATTGATCCGGTTAACCCTTCTGTGGGTTTAACGATTGATGGCCTCGACATGACAGGGTTAGGCGGGGCTGCGACTTTGTTTGATGTTAATCAAGTTGAAGTATTACGTGGACCTCAAGGTACACGCTTTGGTGCGAATGCTTTGGCGGGCATGATCAATATTAAAAGTAACGATGCCACCAAGGAAACTGAAGGCTATGTTGCTGCAAAAGCCGGGAGTTATAATACTCACAGCCAAAGTGCTGCTATTTCAGGCTCAATAACTAACAACGTTCAAGCACGCTTAGCGATTAATAGCTTTCAGTCTGACGGCTACATGGAAAATGAATTCTCAGGTAAAGATAATAGCAACAACCTAGATGAAATTGTTGCTCGCGGAAAGTTAGCGGTTCAAGTATCGGAACACACTCAGGTAGGTTTGACCTATTTTTATGCGGATATCGATAATGGTTATGACGGCTTTAGCCTCGATAATAACCGCACAACTTACTCCGATGAACCGGGTGTTGATGCGCAAGAAACTCATGCTTTTGCGTTGAATCTGGATTCGAAACTGAGTAACGCGATAATGCTAGAGACAGCATTAACCACGGCTAAAAGTGATGTTGAGTATCGTTACGACGAAGATTGGGCTTTTGGTCAATATACTTTTTTACCGGATGATCCTATTTATACACCAGACCCATGCGATACAACTCAAGGGCCTTGTTTAGCAGCCTTTGATGGTTATAGCTCTTCAGATCAATACTTACGTGATTATCAGCGTAATAGTGTTGATGTTCGTTTGTTATCTGCAGAAGAGGGTCGTATTTTCTCTAATTCAACCGATTGGGTTGTTGGTATTTATCATCAAAAACGTACCGAAGATTTAGTTCGAAACTATACTTTTGACTCGCAATACATCAGTACTCTTGAGGTAACTAGCACGTCTCTCTATGCCGAGTTAACAACTGATTTAAACGTTCAAAGTCGTATTATTTACGGTGTACGTGCTGAGCAATGGCGCAACGATTTTGAAAATAGTTTAATGACCAACAGTGATGAAACAGAAAATTTATTTGGTGGTCAGGTGACGTTTGAACGCCTACTGAATAATGATCATCTTGCATATGCCTCATTGGCACGCGGTTATAAGGCAGGAGGCGCTAACTCGGCGACGGTGGTTAGTGAAGATAAACGCACTTTTGATACGGAATATAATAATACGGTTGAGGTCGGCTTAAAGTCGTCGGTATTAAACGATGCGCTAGTGACTCGAATTGCTGCTTTTTACATTCAGCGTAAAAACCAACAAGTTAAACAATCTTTTGTTACTCAAGAAGTCGGCGATGCTCCCGATTTTACTGACTTTATTGCCAACGCTGCGGAAGGTATTAATCAAGGCCTAGAGATTGAAAGCCAGTGGCAGTTATTGGATCAGTTGCGTTGGGATGTATCTTTTGGGTATTTAAAAGCGGAATTTACGGATTATAAAATTAGCGCACAAGATGACGACGACGCGAACAAGTTGATCGATAAAAAAGGCCGTGCGCAAGCACATGCACCAGAATACAGCTTGGCAACAGGTTTAAGCTTTTCTGCAACGCAGGCGCTTACTTTATCAGTAGAGTCTGAGGCAAAAGATACCTTCTATTTTTCTGATAGCCATGATGGCCAGTCAAAAGAGTATGTCTTATGGCATGCACGTATTGCTTACGATAAAGGGCCTTTTGCGGCGGCTATTTTCGGTCGTAATTTAACGAATAAAGATCAAGAAGTGCGTGGCTTTGGAGGTTTCGGTAATGATCCCAGAGATGGCTATGTTGAAAACCGTTATATACAGCTCGGTGAGCCTCGTACATTCGGTGTGGAAGCACGTTACTCTTTTTAAGCGCTAATATTTAAGCACTAATATTTAAGCATTAATGAAAAATATAAATCCGCTATAGGGCTAACACATATGAAGCAAGACGCGATGCAGCTGTCGGTAGAAATTAGTAAGTACCCATTAGCGGATGACTATATTCCGGCGATTAAAGATTTTATCGAACGCTTACAAGGAACAGAAGGTTTGAGTGTGGTGGGTAATACCATGAGCACTCAAGTCTTTGGCGATTACGATCTTGTGATGGATACGTTAAAGGAAGAAATACGCCGTTCATACGAACAATTTGGCAAAGCCATTTTTGTGTGTAAGTTTATTGGTGCTAATTTAGACCCCGCCTTAAATCCACATGGCGATGCTTAATCGCCTGATTTCTATTCAGATACATTCAGAAAGGATAACATTTTAGTGGACGCATTTTACCAAGGTATTATCACCGCTGCTCAGGCTATGAGTATTTGGGAAGTAATCGCCGTCATTTTAGGTGTTGCTTATCTAGTATTGGCGATGCGCCAGAATATACTTTGCTGGTACGCCGCATTGGGTAGTACGGCTATTTTTAGCTGGTTATTTTGGGATGTAAGCTTGGTGATGGAATCGGGGCTTAATGTCTATTATTTGATTATGGCTATCTATGGCTGGTGGGTTTGGCGCGGTAATACGCAGCACCCCACGAAAGCGGTTGCGATAAAAAGTTGGTCGCTATCACGTCATACCTTAATCATTGTGGGTATTGTCTTAATCAGTCTGGCTACAGGCTACGGTTTAGAAAAAAATACCAGTGCAGCCTTGCCTTATCTCGATTCATTCACGACTTGGGGTGCGGTGATTACCACATATATGGTCGCGCAAAAAGTATTAGAAAACTGGTTGTATTGGCTTGTGATTGATACCGTTGCGATTTACTTATACATCGATAGAGAGCTGTATTTAACCGCATTACTGATGGCTGTCTATGTTGTATTAGCTATGTTGGGCTGGCTTATGTGGCTAAAAGAATACAGAGAGCAAACTGAAACGGTCTCCGTTCAAGCGGTTGTGTAAAGATGACATTAGCTGAGATATTAGACGACTGGCCTTTGTGGGGCCTATCAAAAAAACCCATCGAGAATAGTCAGGTTTCTATACTTGAAGGGGGCTTAACCAACACCTGTTATCAGCTCTCACTAGACAGTGGCGACTATATTATTCGTATCAGTGCGGCTAATACCGTCGCACTAGGCATTGATCGAAATGTCGAAAAAGCGATTCATCAATTAGTCTCGAGCTTAAATTTTACCAGTGCGATTCGTTATTGTGATGACGATCATCGTTATTGGATTCGAGATTATATTGAAGGTGAAGTTCTTGCCGATAATGTAACCGATATTAGTCATAATACGTTGTCTTATATGGTTGAGCAGTTAAAAGCGTTGCATCAGATTCCTATCGAAATAGAGTTGCCCGTCGTTAATATTAGTGAAAAAGCGGAAGCGTATTGGAAAATGTTGGCGACGCAGCAACCTGATAATGAAATCTTGAAAATGAAACCCCTTATGCAAGTGGCTATGAGTGAACCGCCAGCAGGAGATTTTTGTCTCTGTCATTTAGATCCTGTGTTGGCAAATTGGTTATACACTCCAGAAGGGCTGCAGTTATTGGATTGGGAATATGCCGGTTTTGCGCACCCATTATGGGATTTAGCCGCTTTATTCCAGGGAATTAAGCATTCAATTGCACCATTAGAAAAAAAATCAAAAAAAAATAGCGACGCTGAAATTGAGGAGGATTTAGAAAATCAGATACTTGCTCTTTACGGCGTATCCGACCTAGTCGCGTGGCGCAGAGCCTGTTTACAAATGGAATATTTATCATCACTCTGGTATCAGGCGCAAGCCAAAACAGCCTCATACTAATAACTATAGCCCTCTGTTACCTTGTTCTAAGCCGCTTAGATGTTAGACTGGTCTGCAATTGAATGACCATTCAGTGGGCTGAAAGTGTAACTATGGCTAGAGTCGGAACAGAGAAACAACGTAAAAAAGAACTAATCGAAGCCACTATTAAATCAATTGAAGACTATGGTTTTCAAGGTACTACGATTCTCACAATTAGCCGCCAAGCTAACTTATCGGCGGGCATCATCAGCCATTACTTTGGCAGTAAGCAAGGTCTTATCCTTGCCACCATTCGTCATCTTCTAGAAGAACTAAAGCAAGGTTTATTACAGCAGATAGCACACTGTGAACAACCGCTTACGCCTGAATTAAGGCTGCAGATGATTGTTGATACCAACTTCGCTTGTTTTCAGCAGTCTACGTCTGTCACCAGGACTTGGTTGTGTTTTTGGGCTCAGGCCTTACATGATCCTGAACTTGCGCGGTTACAATCTGTTAATAGCAGGCGCCTACTGCAGAATTTATTGTATTCCTACCGACAAATTATTCCGAATAAAGAACGCGCTTTTTTAGCCGCTAATATGACCGCTGCTATGATTGATGGGCTCTGGTTAAGAAGTAGTCTTAGTAAAACTAGCCAAGACGAATTTAAAAAAGCTGAGCTCGTGTGTAAGCAATTCATAGCAACACAATGCCAGTTGGGAAAAGATTTATGATTTTGAAAAATTTTATCAATGGCGAATATCTTGATAATAACAGCGGTAGAACATTTGACGTGATCAACCCTGCGACAGGTTTGTTAGCTTATAAAGTGGAAGTTGCTGACGAGAAAATTCGCTCTGCTGCGATTGAAAGTAGCCAGCAGGGTTTCGAAATTTGGTCTGCAATGACAGGGCTTGAGCGCAATCGTATTTTGTTAAAAGCGGTTGAGTTATTACGTGAACGTAATGACGAACTTGCCAAGATTGAAGTGATTGATACCGGTAAGCCTTGGCAAGAAGCTTCGGTAGTGGATGTGGTAACCGGTACCGATTCTATTGAATATTTTGCGGCACTTGCACTCAGTATTGAAGGTACGCAGCAAGATTTAGGCGGTGATTTTTATTATACCCGTCGTGAGCCGCTGGGTATTTGTGCGGGTATTGGTGCGTGGAACTATCCCTTGCAGATTGCCTGCTGGAAAGCCGCTCCTGCGTTAGCCTGTGGTAACAGCATGATTTTTAAGCCGTCGGAAGAAACGCCACACGGTGCCTTAAAGTTGGCGGAAATATTTTTTGAAGCGGGTGTTCCCGCAGGTGTATTCAACGTCGTTCAAGGCGACGGAGAAGTCGGTGCTTGGTTAACCACGCACAATGACATAGCTAAAGTGTCTTTTACTGGTGAAGTCGGTACGGGCAAAAAAGTAATGACAGCCGCGGCGACTAATTTAAAAGACGTCACCATGGAACTAGGTGGAAAATCACCGCTTATCGTTTTTTCAGACGCGGACATTGATGATGCCGTATCAGCAGCGATGCTTGGGAATTTTTATACACAGGGTGAAGTGTGTACAAATGCAACGCGTGTTTTTGTGCAAAAAGATATTTATCCACAGTTTATTGCACAGTTAAAAGAGCGAACAGAAAAAAATATTATTGCCGGTGATCCTATGGATCCAGAGACAAACTTTGGTGCTTTAATATCAAGTAAACATCAGAAGCTAGTATTAAGTTATATCGAAAAAGGCACTAAAGAAGGTGCCTTTTTATTAACGGGCGGCCAAGCACTTCAACCAAAGGGTTTTGAAGGCGGCTACTTTGTTGCACCGACCATTTTTACTGACTGCGCCGATGACATGACCATCGTTAAAGAAGAGATTTTTGGACCCGTCATGTCGGTCTTAACGTTTGAGACAGAAGACGAAGTTATTCAACGTGCTAATGGTACCGAGTTTGGATTAGCGGCGGGTGTATTCACGAATGATATTCGTCGTGCGCATCGAGTGGTTAAGCAAATGGAAGCGGGAATCTGCTGGATTAATACTTATGGCAATTCACCCGCCGAGATGCCAGTAGGCGGCTATAAGCTTTCGGGTATTGGTCGTGAAAATGGCTCGTCCACGATCAATCAGTATACTCAAATTAAATCTGTTTATGTGGGCATGCAGCCACTAGAAAGCCCTTTTTAATATTTGTTGTGATGATGCTAGCGGTGATGGTAATAGAATGAAAAATCAAATGAGTAGCATGAGTTACGATTACATTATTGTGGGTGCGGGTTCAGCCGGCTGTGTGCTGGCTAACCGTTTGTCTGAAGACCCTAAGGCCTCTGTTTTATTGTTAGAAACGGGTGGCAGTGATCGCAGTATTTTTATTCAGATGCCAACGGCTTTATCGATTCCGATGAATACCAAGAAATACGCATGGCAGTTTGAAACAGAAGAAGAACCTCATTTAGATAATCGAAAAATGCATTGTCCAAGAGGCAAGGTATTGGGTGGCTCATCGTCTATCAACGGCATGGTATATGTTCGTGGGCACGCAAAAGATTTTGATGATTGGGCAGAAAAAGGTGCAACCGATTGGGATTATGCGCATTGCTTACCGTATTTTAAAAAGTCTGAGGGTTGGGCACTCGCGGCGGAAAATCCTGATACGAAAGCGTATCGTGGAACGGAAGGTCCTCTGGGTGTAAACAACGGTAACCAGATGAAAAATCCTTTATACCAAGCATTTGTTGATGCCGGTGTAGAAGCGGGATACATGGACACTCCTGATTATAATGCCAAGCAGCAAGAAGGCTTTGGTCCGATGCACATGACGGTTAAAAACGGTGTTCGCTGGTCGACGGCTAATGCGTATTTAAGACCGGCTCTTGCGCGTACTAATTTAACGGTTGTGACCCATGCATTGGTGCATAAAGTTATATTATCCGTTGATGCAGGTGCAAAAAAAGCGACAGGAATACGCTATGAATGCAAAGGCAAGATTGTAGACGTTCAGGCAAATAAAGAGGTTATTTTATCGGCGGGTTCCATTGGCTCTCCGCATTTATTGCAGCTATCAGGCATTGGTGCAAAAGAAACATTAGAAAAAGCGGGCATCGAATGCCAGCATAACTTGCCCGGTGTGGGTGAGAATTTACAAGATCATTTGGAGTTTTATTTTCAGTTTAAGTGTAAGCAACCGATTACGCTAAACGGAAAATTAGATTTGTGGAGTAAGTTTTTAATTGGTGCTAACTGGTTCTTTTTTAAGAAGGGCTTAGGCACGACCAATCATTTTGAATCCTGTGGTTTTATTCGATCTAAAGCGGGTATCGAATGGCCAGATTTACAGTATCACTTTTTACCTGCAGCGATGCGTTACGATGGTAGAACCGCATTTGATGGCCATGGTTTTCAGGTGCATATAGGACATAACAAACCTTTAAGTCGCGGAGCAGTAAAAGTTATCAGTGCTGATCCTAAATCAGCACCGAGTATTCTTTTTAATTATTTGGCGGAAGAAGCCGATAAAGAAGGCTTTCGTGATTGTGTAAAATTGACCCGTGAAATTATTAACCAACCGGCTTTTGATCAATATCGTGATGATGAAATTCAGCCGGGCGTGCACGTACAAACGGATGAAGAGATCGACGCGTTTGTGAGAGCTAATGTTGAAAGTGCGTATCATCCATCTTGTACTTGCAAAATGGGTACCGATGACCTGTCGGTTGTTGACCCACAGACTCGAGTTCATGGAATCAAAAACTTACGAGTTGTTGATTCCTCTATATTTCCAACCATCACAAACGGTAATTTAAACGCGCCGACGATTATGGTTGCAGAGCGAGCAGCGGACTTAATTAAGTCCAATGTTACTCTACCACCCAGTGATGCAGAAGTGAAAATGGCTTCAGATTGGAAAACAATGCAGCGCAGTAAGTTTTAACATTAAAGAAAAAAATCATAACTAGAAAAGGAAATAAAGATGAAATTAAAAGCGCTATTATTATCAGCAGGCATGGTGTTGGCAGGAGTATCGAATGCCAACCAGTGTGATACGGTACGTTTTGCCGACGTGGGCTGGACTGATATTACCGCCACGACCGCGTTAACGTCAGTTGTATTAGAAAGCATTGGTTACAAGACCAAAACACAAGTTTTGTCAGTACCGATTACTTATAAAGCTTTAGAAAATAAAGACATCGATGTGTTCCTTGGTAACTGGATGCCTACAATGGAAGCTGATATTAAGCCTTACATTGATAATGGTTCAGTCGAAAGCATTAAGAAAAATTTAGCCGGAGCTAAATATACCTTAGCCGTGCCAAAGGTTGTTTATGATGCTGGCGTTAAAACGTTTGCAGATATCGTTAAGTACGCTGATAAATTTGATAGCAAAATTTATGGTATTGAGCCAGGCAATGATGGTAACCGTTTAATTCAATCTATGATTGATGGTAATGCGTTTGGCTTAAAAGGCTTTGAAGTTGTTGAGTCTAGCGAAGCAGGTATGTTGTCTCAAGTTAAGCGTCAGACTCGTCGTAACAAATGGATTGTGTTCTTAGGTTGGGAACCCCATCCAATGAACTCAAACTTCGAGCTCGCTTACCTTGAAGGCGGAGATGATTTCTTTGGCCCTAACTTAGGCGGCGCTAATATTTATACGAACGTTCGTAAAAACTATACGGCTGAATGTAAAAACGTCGGTCA
>JBNMPQ010000075.1:0-10502 GCA_051276935.1 Oleispira sp.
GACATCATTCCCGTTGATGGTAACTGCGTGCGCATCGGCTCAATGCGGTGCCACAGTCAAGCATTCACCATCAAACTGAAGAAAGATGTACCGATGGATGAAATTAATGCCATGTTAAACGAGCATAGCCAGTGGTCAGGTGTTGTACCGAATACCAAAGAAGCGACGATTGCAGGTTTAACACCCACGGCCGTAACAGGGACTCTGAATGTGCCCGTTGGTCGTTTGCGTAAAATGAATATGGGGCCCCAATACTTGAATGCCTTCTCTGTGGGTGATCAACTATTATGGGGTGCTGCAGAGCCTTTGCGCCGTATGTTACGCATTTTATTGGAAGATTAATTACGCGTGTATCGTGATTAAAAAAGTGAAATTCACAAAATGAAGCATTGGACATTCTGAGTCATGATGTTTCATTTTGTGAATAAGCTCACACTTTAGTTTTGAAAACTGGTTAAAAGATAGCCTGAAAGGCCCGTCAAACGTGAGTTATCAGTTTAGAAACATTGCGAAAACTCCATTTATAATTGATACTTACAACGACTAATGAAAGGAATCTATACGTTTGTTAGAAACGGATTTAAGATTCATGAACTTAATTTGGTTTTATTGTTTGCAAAACCGGCATCAAGCAGCCTAATAACAACAAGGAAGCAGAGAATGAAGCGCACGCTTTTAAGTACTCTAGTGATCACCAGCACCCTTGGTCTAAGCGCCAATGTGTTTGCACTGGGTATGGGTGAGCTTGAATTAAAGTCCACACTCAATCAGCCTCTACAAGCAGAAATCAAGCTGAGCAATATTGACGATCTTACTGAGTGGGAAATCAAGCCATCTTTAGCTTCTGACGGAGATTTTGACCGTGCAGGTGTAGAGAAAGTATTCTTTCTAAGTGATATCGATTTTGAAATTAAAGGAAATCGTATCGTTTTAACCAGTGACAAATCCGTTACTGAGCCTTTTTTAAATTTCTTAGTTCAAGTGAATTGGCCTTCAGGGCGTGTATTAAGAGAATATACACTGTTGCTTGATCCTCCTGTATTTGATGACGCTATTCAGCCATTAGCGGCTAAGCAAACATCTCAGCGTGTAGAAACACAAACAGTAGCAACAGCACCGGTAAAGGCAGCAAAAACTCCAAATACATGGCAGAGCGAAGCGGCTGTGCCTGGAACGTATAAAGTTCAAAAAGACGATACCTTATGGGAAATCGCAATTAATACACGCCCAAGCCGTCAAGTGTCTCCTCAGCAAATGATGCTGGCGATTCAAGATAGTAATCCGGGTGCGTTTATAAACGGCAATATCAATCGTTTAAAAACACATAAAGTATTACGTATTCCAACCCAACAGCAAATGGCTGCTCGTAACGATAGCCAAGCGGTTAATGAAGTTCTGCGCCAAAATCGCGAGCTAAGAACCGCCGGTGCTCAGATTGATGCAACCGCAAACGCTGGTGAAACTAATAAAGCCGAGCAGCTTAGTGGTGGTGGTGAACTAAAATTACTGTCTAAGCAAAGCCAGGTTGCTGAATCTTCGGGTGCCGGTGGCGATATTGAACGTGGTGAAGCTGGCAATGGTCGTCAAGAAGGTATTCAAAACGATTTAGCGATCGCTCTGGAGACACTTGATACTAGCACGTTAGAAAATAACGATTTAAAAGAACGCCTCGCGTCTCTAGAAGAACAGATTGCAACGCTTCAGCGCTTGGTCTCTTTAAAGGATGATCAGTTAGCAAGCATTCAAACGATTGATCTACAAAAGGAAGCACAGCTTGAGTCTGTCCCAGAGGATTTTACCGAAACAGATGATACTGGCATAACTGAAAATCTTACTGATGCGGACGCAGTGTTAGCAGCAGGCATGAATACTCTTGATGACGTTGCGGTTGAAGGAAGCGCTGAAGATTTCAACTATGATGGAGCCGTTGCAGAAGCTGAGGTTGAAGCAGAAATTGATCCTGCTTTGGTTGCCGCTCAAATGCAGCAGCAAGCAGAAGATCGCTACAAGCCAAAAGGCTTTGTAGCCGAAATGTTGGCAAAGCCAGCATTGGCCGGTGGCATTGCTGGCGGAATTTTGTTGTTGCTGGGTCTTATTGGTCTAGGCATTAAAAAACGCCGTGACGCGAAAGAAGGCGACATCGAAGATCCAGAATTAGCAGGTTTCGATGAGAATTTCGAGTTTTCAGAAGGTGATCTCGATGAGTCATCCCTTGACGATTTTGAATTTGACGAAAACGATTCAGTCTCAGAAGATAATGAGCTTAATGATGACTTATTAGAAGGCATCGGCTCAGAAGATGATGATCTTGAAATTGAGACAACCGATACAGTTGCTCAAACGTCCGATGTTATTGGTGAAGCAGAGATCTATATTGCTTATGGCCGTTTCGACCAAGCTGCTGATTTACTGAAAAACTCAATTGAGCAAGAGCCTAGTCGTATTGATTTGCGCGTTAAGCTTCTTGAGGTGTATCTAGAAACAGATGATGCTACTTCGTTTGCAGAAACTGAGCTTGATCTGAATTCTATTGGTGATTTAGAAGCTAACGAAAAAGCGGTAGCGATGCGCAGTCGTTTAAGTTCACCCATTTCCGGCGAAGATGAAACGCTAATAATGGATGAACTCATGTTAGACGATGCCGACATAGGTATTGATATGGAGGCTCTAGCAGATTCTGAAGATGAGTTTGCAGATGGTATCGATTTTGAAGCTGCGCTTGATCTAACAGAGGGCGATGACTCCTCTGACATTGAGTTGTCACTTAATGCGTCTGACGAAGATAATGCAAGTTCCGATATTCTTGATACCGACGCGATCGAAACCGATACTATTAATATCGAAAGTGATTGGGATGCTGAGACTGAATTGGATATCGAGTTCAACCTTGATGATGCAGAATCAATTCCAACACTTGATAATTTATCTGATGAACTTTCACTTGAGGATGTTCCCGTATTAGATGACGACCTAGATGGCTTGGAAGGTTTTGATGAGATTCCAACATTAGAGTCTGAAGAAGATCTGGCATCAATAGGTGATATTCCAACATTGGAAGAAGCATCTTTAGATGATTTACTGGGTGAGGACTTGAGTGAAGGCTCAGCCGAAGACTTTGATTTGTCTGAGTTATCAGACACTGCAAGCACCGAAGAAAATAAACTTTCAAGCAATGACTCATTTACCGATCTTGCGTCTATGGCCGGTGATGATTCCTCAGCAGAAATCGCTGAGTTAACAAACTTGCTTGATTCTGATGAAGAAATTTACGGCCTACCTGATCTAGATTTTGATCTTGATGAAACAGGTTTTGAAGTCGGCTCTTTAGAAAACGATTCATTGGATGGTGATTTGCAGGCACTTGAATCTGAACTGAATGATCTTACATTTACGGAAAAAAATTCACCGGTTATCGAAAATGTTCCTGTTCTCGATGAAATTGCAGATTTTGATGCTAGCTTAGAGTTTGACTTAAACGAGCTGGAAGACTTACCTGATTTTACGACTGAAGACGATATCGACATCGCTAAAGACAAGGTTACTCATGCAGTAGGTCAAGACATCGACCTTGAGCAGTTAGCCGCTGCTGATGATGAATTTGACTTTTTAGCCGGTACGGATGAATGTGCAACCAAGCTAGACTTGGCGCGTGCATACCTTGATATGGAAGACAGTGAAGGTGCAAAAGAATTGCTGCAGGAGGTGGTTGCTGAAGGCAGCGACCAACAAAAACAGGATGCCCGTGCCTTAATGGACAGTATTGGATAAAATTAGCTAAACATGCAGATTGACAGTAAAGAAGTCGTTAATACGCAAGACAATACACTTGTAAGAAATGCCGCAATTGTCGAGTACCATGGAGCTCATTTCCATGGTTGGCAGCGGCAGAAGCATCATCCAGAGCCCACTATTCAAGCGGCTCTAGAAAATGCTCTCAGTCAAGTGGCCAATGAAACGATTGTTGTTACCTGCGCTGGACGAACCGATGCCGGCGTTCATGCCTCTACTCAAGTTATTCATTTTGATACCCATGCCATTAGGCGTCCGCATAATTGGATGATGGGGGTTAACACCTACTTGCCTGATGGTATTGCTATCCGTTGGATTAGCCAAGTTGATGAATCATTTCATGCAAGGTTCGGAGCGACCAGTCGTCGTTATCGTTATTTGATTTTTAACAAAGAAATCAAGCAAGGCTTAATGCACGATCAGCTCACTTGGTGTCGATTTCCACTGGATGAAAGTAAAATGCACGACGCTGCGCAGTCACTTTTGGGTAAACATGATTTTACCTCTTATCGCGCTGCTGGTTGCCAAGCAAAAAATGCCATAAGAACCATTCAGGATATATCAGTGCGTCGCTATGGCGACATCGTTATGTTGGAAGTTCAAGCCAATGCGTTTCTTTATCACATGATCCGAAATATCGCAGGTGTTCTCATGCCAATAGGCATGGGGCGTAAACCGATTGAGTGGAGTGGTGAATTATTAGCTCAAAAAGATAGGTCGATTGGCGGTGTAACGGCACCGTCAGCAGGGTTGTATTTTGTGGGTGTTGAATACCCTGATGAGTTTGCCATTCCCTCCGATGCTTGGGGCCCTGTTTTTGTCGAGCCATGGCTCTCTAAATCTTAAGTCATCGACGTCTAACGTATTGTCACAGCGTGTGTGATTTCTGTTAGAATCGAATCTTCTTTAAACTTATTAAATAAAAGTAAGCTCTCGTGAGTAAAGTGCGAATCAAAATATGCGGGTTAACCCGTAATCAAGATGTTCAAGTGGCCGTTGCTGAGGGTGCAGATGCCCTCGGTTTCGTTTTGTATGCGCCAAGCCCAAGGGCCGTCACCGCAGAACAAGCAGCATCACTGATCAAACATGCTCCTGCCTTCGTAACCACGGTCGCACTTTTTGTTAATGAAAGCGCTGAAGAAATCTACCGTGTCTTGGAAGTTTGCAGTTTTGACTTATTGCAGTTCCATGGTGATGAGAGTCCAGAGTTTTGTCGTCAATTTAATCGCCCCTATATGAAAGCTATTCGTGTACGCAGCGCTGAAGATATTCATCGAGCAGTACAACAGTATCCGGATACTAAAGCTTTGCTATTAGATGCCTATGTAGAGAACTTGCCTGGCGGAACTGGCCAGGCGTTCGATTGGCGGTTAATACCCAAGTTATCGATCCCTTGGATACTCGCCGGGGGCCTGAATGCAAATAATGTTGCCGATGCCGTGAACCAAGTGAAGCCTTTTGCCGTAGATGTAAGCGGGGGTGTCGAGGCCAGCAAGGGCATCAAAGACGTACAAAAAATCAAAGATTTTATAAGCGAGGTTCGCAATGTCGAACGATAAAAGCAATACAGTGAATGACAACGAGCTACCTGTGCTACCTGATGCTAATGGACACTTCGGTATTTATGGCGGACGTTTTGTCTCTGAAACCTTAAGTGCAGCGCTCGATGAACTTGAAGCGTTATACGACAGACTTTCAAAAGATCCATCTTTCCAAGCCGAATTTGATAACGACTTAGCACATTATGTTGGCCGTCCATCGCCATTGTACTTTGCCGAGCAACTGACTAAGCATTGCGGTGGTGCAAAGATTTATTTAAAGCGTGAAGATCTTAACCATACTGGTGCGCACAAGATCAACAATACGATTGGCCAAGCATTGTTAGCGAAGTACTCGGGCAAAACGAAAATTATTGCTGAAACAGGTGCGGGTCAGCACGGTGTTGCGACGGCAACGGTTGCCGCACGTTTGGGTATGGAGTGTAAGGTATTCATGGGTTCGACTGATATCGAGCGCCAGAAATTGAATGTATACCGCATGAAGTTATTAGGCGCTGAAGTTATCTCGGTTGAATCCGGCACTAAAACATTAAAAGACGCCATGAATGATGCGATGCGTCATTGGGTAACACATGTCGACGATACTTTTTACATCTTAGGGACTGCGGCGGGTCCACACCCATACCCTAAGTTAGTACGTGACTTCCAAAGTATTATTGGTCGTGAAACTATCCGTCAATGCGAAGAACAAATTGGTCGCCAGCCTGATGCGCTGATTGCTTGTATCGGGGGTGGTTCTAATGCGATTGGCATGTTCTATCCTTACCTAAATATGCGGGATGTACGCATGATCGGCGTTGAAGCTGGCGGTTTAGGATTGTTAGGCAACGACCACGCCGCACCTTTATGTAAAGGACGCCCTGGCGTATTGCACGGCACTCGTACTTACTTAATGGAAGATGATAACGGCCAGATTATGGGGACACACTCGGTATCAGCAGGGTTAGATTACCCCGGTGTAGGTCCAGAGCATTCTTGGTTAAAAGACATCGGTCGTGCTGAATATGTGGCGGCGACAGATGTAGAGGCCCTTGCTGCTTTCCGTGCATTAACCAGTATTGAAGGTATTATGCCTGCGCTTGAAACAAGTCATGCCATTGCTCATGCAATGAAAATGGCAAAAGACATGCGTCCTGATCAAGTTCTTGTTGTGAACTTATCGGGTCGTGGTGATAAAGACATTCATACCGTTGCTAGCTTAGATGGCCTAGACGGTTACGACGCTTAAATAAAGTAGAGAGAAAATTAATATGAGTCGCATTGCTGCTTTATTTTCAGAATTAAAGATAATCGGTAGAAAAGCATTAATTCCCTACGTAACAGCAGGTGATCCTAATCCTTCTGTTACCGTTGCGATGATGCATGGTTTGGTTGAAGCGGGCGCTGATTTAATTGAATTAGGCGTTCCTTTTTCTGATCCAATGGCTGATGGTCCGACAATTCAGTTGGCGTGTGAGCGTGCGTTATTGCACAACACGTCGCTGCGTGATGTGATTGCGATGGTTGCTGAATTTCGCACAACAAACGAGAAGACACCGGTTGTTTTAATGGGGTATCTAAATCCTGTTGAAGCCATGGGCTACAAAACGTTTGCAGTCGCCGCTGAAGCAGCCGGTGTTGATGGTGTTCTGATGGTTGATATGCCACCAGAAGAGTCGGGCGAAAATGCGAAAATCTTTGCTGATCATGGCTTAGATATTATCTACTTAATTGCACCCACAACCACAGATGCCCGCATTAGTGAAATTGCTAAATACAGCTCAGGCTATGTGTATTATGTATCGATTAAAGGCGTCACGGGCAGTGCCGAGATTGATGTAGCTGATGTTAGCAAAAATCTTGAGCGCATCCGTAGTCGTGTTGATATTCCTGTCGGTGTTGGCTTTGGTATTAATAATGGTGCTGCTGCTGCTGCAGTTGCCTCCGTTGCTGACGGTGTTATTGTGGGCTCAGCATTGGTTAATAAAATCGCTGCAAATGCGGATCAACCAGAAAAAGCAATCCTTGAAGTTAAGGCTGTGCTGTCTGAGATGCGCAAAGCAATGGACGCGAACTAAGCAAGAGTGAACATTGTGGGCGCATCTAAAGATCAATGGTTGGCTCATCTTGAGTCAATCCATCCTGCTGATATCGAAATGGGTTTAGGGCGAGTAACTGAAGTTGCAAAAAACCTAAACCTATTTAAGCCCGCTCCCTTGGTTATTGTTGTGGGCGGCACAAATGGTAAAGGTACGACAACCGCCTTTTTAGGTCAGTTATTAGCCGAAAAAGGCTTAACTTCCGCGTGTTACAACTCTCCGCATATTCATCAATATAACGAACGCATCAATCGCCGCGACTCTGTAAATTCAGCACGCTTATCAACAGATGCCGAGCTGTGCCTAGCGTTTACAGCCATTGAACAAGGCCGGGGTGACATCCCGTTAACGTATTTCGAATTTGGCACCCTAGCGGCATTGTGGCAAATTCAGCAGTGGCAAGTGGACGTTGCGTTGTTGGAGGTGGGTTTGGGTGGGCGTTTAGACGCGGTCAATATCGTTGATACCGACTTAGCCATCGTTACTAGTGTTGGGCTTGATCATCAAGACTGGCTAGGGGATACCTTGGACTTAATTGGCATGGAAAAAGCAGGTATCGCTCGTGCTAACAAACCTTTAATTTGCGGACAGTTGAATGCGCCTCAAGGCTTTATCGATGCTGCCAATAATCTTCAAGCAAACACCTTGTATCAAGGTAAGGATTTTTCCATTACCGCCCAGGGGTCTGGTTGGCTTTTGGTAATGGGGAATGAACAGATTATTCTACCTCATGGTCATATTCCCTATTTTAACATCGCCAGTGCCATCATAGGTTTAAAGGCAATCAATTTGATGCCAACAGACAACGGCATCAAATCCGCTGTCAGCAATACCCGAGTAGCAGGGCGTTTAAGCCACTATCCTTGTGAATATAACGGGCAGGCCATAACCTTTATTCTCGATGTGGCTCACAACGCTCAAGCCGCGGGATTTTTAGCTGAACAGGTAAAAACATGTAAAATTGCGGTTCTTGCAATGCTCGCAGACAAAGATCCTGAAGCCGTAATAGCGGCATTACCCCAGATTGAGTATTGGCAACTAGCCGGTTTACAAGGCTATCGTGGGCAGAGCAGTGAGTCATTACATGAGCGCGTAAAAGCCATCGGTCACGACAAAACGCTGAACTGTCACGACACGGTCAAACATGCCATGATAGCCAGTCTGGAAGTCGTTCTAGAAACTGTATTAAAAGAGAAAGGCAGTGATGAAATTCTTATTATTGGCTCATTTCTAACGGTCTCAGCCGCCGAGGATGCGTTGGGCAGTATTAATGGGTTGATATTAAAAAAAGGCAAGGAAACCCATCGAGTGGCTGAATAATGGAAACAAATCTTAAAACACGTATTTTGGGTGCCGTCGTTACCGTGCTAACATTAGCGTTAGTTTTGCCTAATGTTTTGCAAGGTCAACGCTTAGGGATTGATGGTACAACCCTCATTCCTGAAAAACCGGAAACCCCAAGTTGGGTAGATGAAAAACAAAGTAGTCGTGTGCGCATTGAACTGAATGCGTTAGCCGAAGGCGATTTTCAACAAAAAATAACCGCGCCAGAACCTCAATATGTTTTACAAGATGACCCTAAAAATCCGAGTATTTCCGGTGAGCGAGCGGGCTTAAATGCACAGGGAGCCGCGATTGCATGGACCTTGCAATTAGGCGCTTTTAAAAATAGCCAAAATGCGATTGAGCTCAGAAATTCACTGCGTGTCAAAGGACACAAAGCCTACATTCTTAAGAATGGCAGTGGGACTTATGATCGCGTCTTCGTTGGGCCAATGTTGCAGCGGGCAAAAGCAGAGCAATTAAAAACAGAATTAAGTAAAGAAACAGCGATAAAAGACATCCGTTTGCAGCAATATAAGCCAGAGTAGTGGTAGTTGCTGCATTGCTTTGTTAGAATCCGCGTCTTTCCAATGCAGTCAACGAGTGAGACGCACCATGACAGGTATTGATTGGGGTATATTAGCAGTATTAGCCATCTCTGCAGCCCTGAGTTTACGACGTGGATTTGTTAAAGAAGCACTATCTTTAGTGAGCTGGATCGCGGCATTTGTAGTTGCCCGACTCTTTAGCGGCAATCTCGCCACCTTATTAGTCGATTACATCGACACACCTTCAGCCCGTTGGGTTGTTGCCTTTATTATTTTATTTGCCGGTACCGTTGCCATCGGTGCAATGATTAATCATCTTGTGGTAGAAATGATTAGAATTACCGGTTTATCGAGCACCGACCGTGTTTTCGGCATGGTATTTGGTTTGGTTCGTGGCCTACTTATTCTCGTTGCCATTGTTTATGGTCTGCAATACACCGCAGTGCCTAAAGACCCTTGGTGGCAAGATTCGACACTCATGCCACACTTAGAACTATTAGCGGACTGGGCAAGAAAAGTTTTGCCCTCAGCCACTGATCATGTGATGTCATATACAAATAATTTATAGCTTAACTTATAACTTAATTAAGGTTTATTACGCATGTGCGGAATAGTGGGTATAGTTGCGAAGTCTCATGTTAATCAGAGTATCTATGATGCACTGACCATTCTTCAGCATCGCGGACAAGATGCTGCCGGAATCGTAACTTGGCATAACGATAAGTTATTTTTACGTAAGGACAATGGTCTCGTAAGTGATGTTTTTCGTACACGTCACATGAAGCGACTTGTTGGACACATCGGCATAGGCCATGTTCGCTACCCGACAGCCGGTAGTTCCAGTTCAGCAGAAGCACAGCCGTTCTATGTGAACTCACCCTATGGCATAACACTTGCCCATAACGGCAACCTAACCAACGCTGACGAAGTGGCAGAGCATCTTTACAAAGAAGATCTACGTCATATCAATACAACCTCTGATTCAGAAGTTTTATTGAATGTTTTTGCTCACGAAATGCAAAAACAGGGGGAGCTTATACCTACCCCAGAATCTATTTTCAAAGCGGTTGCTAGAGTCCACCAGCGTATCCGTGGTGGATATTCTGTTGTCGCGATGATCAATGGTTTTGGTCTAGTCGCTTTTCGTGATCCAAATGGTATCAGACCGGTTGTATACGGTGTTCGCGAAAGTGAACAAGGCAAAG
>JBNMPQ010000076.1:0-10501 GCA_051276935.1 Oleispira sp.
TGGCGCTTAGGGTTTATTAGGCCTAGCATAATAGAAGATATAACGTTTATTCAAAGGAGCCTGACATGCAATGGTCTGATCACTACCGTCGTTATTCCCGTTACAATGCTTGGATTAATCAATCCTTGCTGCAAGCAAGTCTCAGTCTGTCCGTTAAAGATCAAAGCAAAGATCTAAAGGTATTCTTTCATTCCCTAATAGGCAGTTGGAACCATATTCTGGTCGGCGATCTTTTTTGGCTGAATCGGCTCGCCAAAATTTTTCCTATTCTAGATGATCAAATGGATCACTGGCCACAACCGACGACGCTGGACCAAGTTTTGTATAACAATCTAGAAGACCTAGCAAAAGCGCGCCAGAAGCTAGATGAATTAATTATTCAATGGTGTGATTTTTTACGTGAGAGCGATTGTGAAGATCGATTAGAATATTTTAATAGCCAAGAAGAGTTACGCGTTAAGCCTTTACCCGATGTCATGCAGCATTTATTTAATCACCAAACCCATCATAGAGGACAAATTACGGCATTATTAAGCCAGTTAGGCGTTAAGTATGGAACGACTGATTTCATTGCGATGCCCGGTGACGATTAGCGTTTATAAAAAATATCGGAAAGCTTCAACAAAAATCATCATGATCATTAACGCCATGGCCAGTAACAAGCCATTTCCATCCCTTGGCATTCCGCCTTGGGCGATGGAGGCTTGTTTTGTTAAGGGCTCGTTGGTGGAGTCATAGTCACGCATCAAAGAAGTGCCTGCCATTAGATCATCATCATTGACTAAGATGCGCACCACTCGGCCAGCAGGCAAGCCACCGACAGCACCCATTTGATACTCTCCTTCGATAAAAGAGCTGATTCGATGCTGTTCTAACAAACCTTGAATCACATGAGCTTCTAATACATCAGACGCTTCATAGACACATTTCATAGTGTGTGACCTTCAGTAACTTTATGAAATTCATTATCAATGAGTTTAGTTGATCTAAACATAACCTGTGATATACGTCGTTTTTTAATGTCCTTATCTATCTATATATTTATTTATCCGCCGTCTCTACTGCGTTCTTCGTTACTGGTGGCAAGAATCGATAAATTTGATAAGGTCCGTTATCAGCAATACTTTCTGCGCTCATGCCAATCACTTGATGCAAGCTAGAGCACGTAAAATACAATCGACCATTTGGGCCATTACTAAAACCATCAGGCCAACGAATAGACACGGATTTTAACAAGGTTTCTAATTCACCGTCAGGACGACGACGAACAATAGCGGAATTTTCTAAATCTGATAAATACACATTATTATCAGCATCCATGGCCATACCATCAGTCATCGTCTTCTTACCCAGTGCTTCAACGTAATCGGATAATTGAGGGGGCGTTAAATTGCTATCAATTAAAGCCGTGAAGGGAATACGGTAAAGCTGATCGGCACTGATACTCGCGTAATATAAATACTCATTTGTTGGGTCTAATACCAGACCATCAACCCCAGGATTGACGGTAAACGCGCCAAACAAGGTCATTTTTCGTCCCTGCACCACTGGCTCAAAATTCCCAGCCAATACCGATTCGTGCTGATCTAATACCCGACGGGCCAATTCATTCTCGACATCATAAATAATTAAAGCCGGACGTTTGGCCAGCATACTCGCGTCACTAATAATGATGAAACGACCATCATTACTAATTTGGAAATCGTTAGCATGAGAACCTAGTGAAAATTCAGTGCGCGCAAACGTGTAGTTTTTTAGTAATTCACCCGAGGTAACATCAAACGCTAATAATCGAACATTCTCTAGTCCATGTTTACCATTATCCAATACCCAAAGGCGTTGTGACTGATCGATCCGAACCGACAGTACCTCATTAAATGCAAGCGGCTGGCTGCCACCCGGCTGCCAATCCATCGACGGAAACGCTTGTGCCTCACCGTCAACTAACTTTGCTACATTGATGCTTGGGCCTGCTTCGGGATGAAACGTAAAAAAAACATCGCCATTATCGGCGACCGCGATATTACCCGGAGGAAACGGTAAATCAGCGACCAACTCCATATCCGTACTGGCCAAAATTGGCATTGAAGTTCGGTCAGGAAACGCTTCCGTTTCAACGTATGTATAACGCATTAATAAAAAAGCACTTAGTAGTAACAATAAAAATCCAATAATAATTCGATTAATCGCTGTAAAAGACATTTTCTTCCCCAAATTGAACACTAAAATTTGTTATAATTTTTATACCATTCTTATGTATTTTGATGAAAAATGAAACTGGAAATTTTATACCTAGATGAAAATCTAGTCGCAATTAACAAACCTTCAGGTCTATTGGTTCACCGCAGCGAAATTGATCGCCGTGAAACCTTATTTGCCTTGCAGTTATTACGTAATCAATTAGGCAAGCGAGTATATCCGGTTCATCGCTTGGACAAACCGACGTCAGGGGTTTTATTGTTTGCCTTAAATTCAGAGACTGCCAGCCTAATGGTTGAACAATGGCGGCAGCGAGATGTTGAGAAACGCTACCTAGCGGTTACTCGCGGGTACATGCCTGATGAACTGCACCTTGACTATGCAATGGTGCCACCGGTTGATAAATACGCCAAGCACGAGCATATAAAGCCTGCTCAAGAAGCCATCACCGATTTCAAATTGCTGGCGACGATAGAAATCGAAGTGGAGATTGATAAATATCCACAATCTCGCTATTGCATGGTTGAGGTTATGCCAAAAACCGGACGCAAACACCAAATTCGGCGCCATCTAAAACACCTAAGTCACCCCATTATTGGTGATGCTCGTTATGGCAAAGGGCGCCATAGCCGCTACTTCCGAGATCACTTTGATGCTGGACGCTTATTACTGCATGCTTGGCAGCTCAGTTTTGAACATCCTTACAGTGGCGAAAGAGTTGATGTATACGCTGGATTAGACAGTCCGATGAAAGGGCTGTTAACAAGATTTGATTGGCTCAGCAGTCTGCCGGCGCCTTTACTGCAGGCGACAGATCGAGCGTTGGTTGGCGAACAATGTAGAGAGCTACCAGAACTCCCACCAGAGGAAGAAGTATCCTCACCGCAGTAATGGGCACGAAATAACACGTCACACTCATGCTGATCGCCATCGTGGCAATGGTGTACACCTTAGCTTTTAAGGGAATGCCCTTGCCTTCTAAGTAATACACCAGATATTTCCCCAATCTTGGATGCCCCACCAGCCAATTATAAAATTTAGGTGAGGTTCGCATAAAGCACGCGGCCGCTAACAATAAAAATGGCGTAGTCGGCATAACAGGTAAGAAAATACCGATGACTCCCAAAACCACACTCAACCCTCCTACAAAGAGGAGGAAAATTTTTACTGCTTTATTTTTAAACCGAGTTATTGCCGACATAGTGGCCTCTAATCAAAGCGTCATCATTCATATTTACGCTCGTATTTCTCTAATACTTCAATAGCTTAGCCTGAATGCAGACAGTAATAAACGAACATATCCACTTTTTCTGTGGATAAAAGTATGCATAAGTTTTTTATAAGCCTACCTAGACTCAATAAATACAGGCCTGACAACAGATTGATTATTTTTCGTACTCATAAAAAAACCTTATTTTTCAATACCATAGATATTGGACGACAATTTTATGACAAAAAGTTATGACTCATAAAGTTATTAATCGAAAAGTAACTGGCTTGTGAATAACAGGAAAATTGCGACAGTATCTTTAAATATAAATTTAGCGCGTGAGAAAAATTATTTTATACTCAGTGATGACTCTAGGCTCGATTTCCAGCAAAGCCGCATGTTTACTGGTTTGTTTTTGTTACCCACAGAATCAGTGGATAACTTTGTGGATAGTCACTTTAAAACACACGTTAAAGCCCATGTTATCTAGCCCTCTGTTAGATTGTACGTTTTTTAACCAATCAAAATAACCCTTTAATATCAACAACTTAAAGGAGTCAATATCACTATCTCAAAATTTTAATCGATTTACTACGACACCAAAATCTCTTTTTAAAATTGTGAGTAACGTCGGATCAACATAAATATCCTACAATCCTGTCAAGCATTTTTCGCGACAATTTCAATATTAATTAATTAAATTAGCCGATCAGAAACATTGAAGGGTTATCAGGCTATGCAGGATAAGTAAGTACTTACATTATTTTACACCTAAGACATTATATTCACCTGTGGACAAATACCTCATTATAAAGCATTACATTGCCAACATATTCATATTGAACAGGCTAAATATTATTACAACATGTTCATAATAATAAAATCTTCATATTTATCATATAGATGGGATGAAAAATCCTGAGTGCTTATTTTTTGACGGCAAGTATTTGTCTTGTGTATAACAGGTAAAAAAAAGGAGCCATCGGCTCCCTTATACTTTATTTTAATTGAACATAGACGATTAGCGGTTAATCAAGACCGATTGTCTTAGCCAGCTCATCAGCGGCCATGTAACCACCAATAAAACGACCATCTTCTAAAACAATGGCAGGTGTGCCACTAACGCCTACTTCATAACCCAGCGCAATGTGCTCAGCAATCGGAGCGTCACAATCTAAGTTATCTTTAATGGTGCGGTTTTTCTTAGCCGCCGTCATCGCTTCTGCACGGTTATCATCACACCATACCGATTTAATCTTTTTAAATGAGTCTGTTAGTTGCCCTGTACGACGATCGGTAATACCTGCACGAGGATAAGCTAAATAACGCACGCTAATACCAAGATCGTTTAATCGACCTACTTCATCGTGTAACTTACGGCAGTAACCACAATCAATATCGGTAAAGACATTAATCACACTTTTCTCTTCGCCCTTCGCTTTAAAGATAACTAGATCTTTATCATTTAAAGCCAACATCAACCCTTCGCGCTTCATGTTATTACGATTTTTAGTAATGTTGTTCGGCTTTAAAGGTAACAACTCATACAATTCACCTCGATAAACCATGTGCGTTAAATCGGGCGTTAAGTGAACTAAAGAACCGTCCGCTAAAACAGCTTCTACGATTTGGTTGTTTGCTAGACTAATCACTTCTTTAACTTTTACGGGTTGGCCAAATGACTGTGAAATCTGGGCTTCTACGTTAAGCGTTAATTGCTGATTTTTTTGAGCGGCATCCATCACTGGCTGAGCGGCTTCGTCTGCAAAACTGGTACTTGCAACCGCCAAAACGGTCAACAGGGTCACTAATATTCTCATTCTATCTCCGAGCTGTTCTTTACAGATGAAAGTGTATTATCGCTTTGAGAACAAAGCTCTCAATAAGTTCCTGCTAGTGTACAGAATTCCAGACATAAAAAAACGGGCGCTAGGCCCGTTCTTTTAGATTTGCTTAAAAACACATCACTCTTAAATAAAGAGTTACGCTTTTTTAACCAACTTCTCTTTAATACGTGCAGATTTACCGCTACGCTCGCGTAGGTAGTAAAGTTTAGCCTGACGTACATCACCGCGACGCTTAACTTCGATAGAATCGATTAAACGGCTGTGAGTTTGGAAAGAACGCTCAACGCCCACACCATGGGAGATTTTACGTACTGTAAACGCAGAGTTAACACCGCGGTTACGCTTACCAATTACAACACCTTCGAACGCCTGTAGACGCTCACGAGTGCCTTCGATAACTTTAACTTGAACTACTAAAGTATCACCTGGTGCAAAATCTGGAACATCTTTTTTAAGCTGTTCTGTTTCGATTTGCTGAATGATTACGTTTCTATTGCTCATTGCTCGCTCCCTAATAATCGTGAGGATCTTCTGACTCACGCTTAAAATCTTCTAATAACGAAACTTGTTCGTTGTTTAAGTCTAGCTTGTCTAAAAGGTCTGGTCGTCGCTGCCAAGTACGCCCTAAGGACTGTTTCAGGCGCCACTGTTGAATCAGCTTATGATTGCCACTCAACAAGACGCTGGGTACCGTTTGCCCTTCAAATTCTTCCGGGCGGGTATAGTGTGGGCAGTCGAGTAGACCATCCGCAAAAGAGTCTTGAACGGCCGATAATTCGTGCCCCAAAACTCCCGCTACTTGTCTACTTACCGCATCTAATAACGTCATGGCAGGTAATTCACCACCACTGAGTACGAAATCGCCGATTGACCACTCTTCGTCGATTTCGGCCTCGATTAAACGTTCATCGATGCCTTCGTACCGTCCTGCGACTAAAATAAGTTTGTCATGCTGAGCCAGTTCAACGACTCCTGCTTGATCCAGCTTGCGTCCCTGAGGTGACATGTAAATAACTTTTACATCATCTCCCTCAACAACACCGGCTGCTTCTTTAGCGGCATTGATAGCATCCCGTAACGGTTGAATTTTCATCAACATGCCTGGGCCACCACCGTATGGACGATCATCCACTGTTTGGTGCTTATCATGAGTAAAGTCTCTAGGGTTCCAGAGTCTTAAACTCAATAAACCTTGTTTCACTGATCGACCTATTACACCCAATTGGGTCATAGGTTGAATCATTTCAGGAAACAGTGTTATCACTCCAAACCACATGAATTCACCACACAAACAGGCTTAATTAAAAGTCTGCTTCCCAATCAACCTGCATTTCACCAGCATCCAGGTCAATCTTCCCAATCACTGCATCAACATAAGGAATCAGACGTTCTTGCTGGTCAAGACTGCCTTCATATCCCTTCACACTCATCACATCGTGAGGAGCGCCAGAGTTGAACAAATGATCGATTTTACCTAACAACTCGCCGTTTTTATTAACGACGATCAAACCAACAAGCTGAGACCAATAAAATTCGTCTTCTGCTAGTTGTGGCAAGTCTGTGGATCGTACTGCGATGTCAGTTTGGCTTAATGCCAAAGCTAAATCGCGATCATCGATACCCTCAAACTTTGCAACTATGCCTTTACCTTGGGGCTTGGCTTCTTTCACTTTATAAAAGCGCCACTGACCTTTTACTTTCAGTAACCAGTTTTTATAATCCAGAAGGCCGTTCATAGGATCGGTAAAAGAATGTATTTTTACCCAACCTTTAATACCAAAAGCAGTCGTCACTTTTCCGACGATGGTTACGTCAGAATCGCTAATCGATGTGGATTGCTGTGCTAATGCCATGATATTCCCCGGTGAAAGCTAGATTACGCTTGTGCTTTAGCGCTATCTTTCAATAACTTAGCAACACGAGCAGAAGGCTGTGCGCCTTTGCTCATCCAGTATTCAACGCGTTCAGCGTCAACACGAAGTGCTTCTTCAGAACCACGTGCTACAGGGTTGAAGAAACCAACGCGTTCGATAAATCGACCGTCACGTGGGTTGCGTTCGTCTGCAACAGAAAGATGATAAAAAGGACGTTTTTTTGAGCCACTGCGGCTTAAACGGATAACTACCATAAAGTATTTCGCTCCGATCGTTTTATGTGGGTAGGTGTTAATATTGCCTACCGTAATTATTTAACCCATGAAAATTCATGGGTCGCGCATTCTACACTAATTATGCTTTCAGTCCAATAGCTTGCAGGCACTGAGCTGCGAAGGTAATGTGAGCACCAGAAATCCCTACAACAAGAAAAATCTGGAATAATTCTATGTTTCAAACGCTCACTCAAGTGGCCCTTCCTATTGCCATTATCCTCATTATGACTGGGGTTGGCTTAAGCCTTATACCTGCCGATTTCAAACGCGTTTTCCAGCAACCGAGAGCATTCTTAGTCGGCGCAATATGCCAAATGCTTATCTTGCCATTAATTGCTATTGCCGTTATTGCGCTAACGGGCTTAGAAGGTGAACTGGCTATTGGTTTATTCATACTTTCGCTATGCCCAGGCGGTGCGACTTCAAACCTTTATAGCTATCTATCCAAAGCAGACGTTGGCTTATCGGTCTCCTTAACCGCGACCATCGGCATGATCACACCGTTCACCATTCCTATATTAGCCGTATGGGCCATCCATTTTTATGGCAGCGATGGTGAACAATTTGAACTGCCTATTATTAGCACATGGATTAAGTTAATGGTGGTGACGGTCATTCCCGTATTAATAGGCATGGGGATTCGTGCCAAATGGTCAGAATTCGCTAAACGCTCTGAAACTTATGTGAGCGGCTTCTCCATGGCGGTTTTAGGCTTTGTTATTATCAGCATCTGCATTAACTTAGGGGATAAGCTCATTGACTTCGCGATTGCGACGGGCCCAGCGGTGGTTGTTTTGAACCTAATCACGATGACATTCGGGTATTGTGCGGGTCGCTTTTTATTACACCAAGAAGCCCAGTCACGCACGATCACTCTTGAAGTCGGTATGCAGAACGGCACGCTTGCATTGTTAATAACGTCGGGGATTTTAGAAAGTGGGGCAATGTCGGTGGCCCCCAGTATTTATAGTTTATTTATGTTTGTAAGTGCGTCTTTATTTACTTATGCAGTCCTACGAAAAGATAATCTAGAAAAAGACTAATCTTCTTCGCGATCCGCTAGCAATTTAACCAGTTCTGGATGATAGTCGTAGACCGAAATACTTAATCCTAAAGCGTCTATCTTTTCATCCAGCAACCTGATTTTTTCGTCCAGCTCATCCATTGTTAAAGTATTATTATCCAGCTGATAAACCTGCTTCGAGGCCTGAAGATTAAAATAACTAATAACAAGGGCATTTTTATCATTTGCTTCTAGCGCTATATTTAACTTTTTAGAACTGCGATAAATTCGATTCATCTCTCTCTTTAAGCTACGAACATAGTTTATTTCTGCCATAAAGGGCTTAGTGGCCATTAACTTAAGCAATCCAGCAATGACCAAAGCGCCCACGACCACACCCGTAACATTCCACCAAAAATGATCGCCTTCAATGCCGCTGCCAAATAAAGCAATCAGGATGTTAGATACCCCTAATGAGATAACCAATAGAACAACAATACTCGTGATTAGAACAATATTAAGACGCTTTCGATAAAGAGCTTTATCGATGGTTTGTAATTTCATTACGATATTCCGCTAATAACCCTCTACCTTAGTGATAGAGGTGGATTTTAATATTAACGGATTATAACCATTTTTAAGCTTAAAGGTGAGTGATACGAGATATCATTAACCGTAATGCTATTTAATGCACAAGCTCGTCTCTGAATTCATATTCATCATGTTCACAGCTAATTCTACCCTGCTCTTGTCCTGCCATAAGCTGCATAAATGCACCCCTATCGACTTTGACAAGATTTTCATGATCGCCACTTTCAAAGAAAACTTCATCCATCTTGGAGAAAACAGAATCCCAAATCACAGGAAAACCATACACTTGTCCTAATGCAGGCACCGCTCCAATTTCACAATCGGTAAATAGATCTGCTAACTCTTGCTCTGCCACTAAACGGAAATGGCCATTCATATGATCATTCAACCAAGACGCAACCAAACGATTCGTAGAGGGAATTAAACAGAGACGGTAAGTATCCCCATCATGAGTCATAACAGCTTTAGCAACATATTTCGGTGAAACATGGGCAAACTGGGCAGTTTGCAAGCTGCTACTAGAATGAGGATGCGAAATCAGATTGAAATCTATCCCCGATCGCCCTAAATGAGTTTCAATACTGGGAGCCATAGACATGATAATTCCTCCTATAAACCACAACACACTTTAAGAATAAAGCTCAGCATAAGAAAGAACAAAGGAAAGTGGGGTAAAGAACGAATAAGTTTAACTAGTTGTTTTAATACACCAATTTGCTATATCCGACTCATCACTGGTATTTTCTTCAAAGTGGCTACGTGTTAATTGATTCGTCTCGATTCAATACCCAGCAACGCTCATTATTTGTAAAACCAATCTGCTGGTAATAACCATTCGCAGCGGGGGCTGAAATTAATATCAACTTACATTTCGGGCCTAGCTGTTTTTGGGTCTGGATCTGTAATTCTTTGCCAATGCCTTGGCTTTGGTAGTCTTTGTCGACAGCCAAGTCTGAAAGGTAGCAGCAATAGTGGAAATCTGTGACGCAGCGGGAGATGCCAATTAGGTTTCCTTCGTCCCATGCACTGATGATTAGATTGCTATTGTTAATCATACCTGCCAAGCATTCTTCGTCTTCCATTGGGCGACGCCCGCCTAAAGTGGAATTTTTTAATAGCTGAGTGAATTGGACCGGGGTGATGTTTAGGTCACTTTTATTACTTGAGTTGTAGATTTGGTAGGTGATATTTTGAGTTACTGCATCCATGAGATTTTTCCTTAATTGAAGGAGCATCATAAAGTGCAGACAATAAAAAACCAATACTTAAGGTATTGGTTTTTTATTGAGCGAACGATTTAAAACGCAAAAATACGGCTTAGAAATATATTCAGTGTACATCCCTGTAGTGTCCGCCGGCCAGCCCCTCCATGGGAAGTCGAATATTCTAGCAAGAAGCAGAGCTTCCTAAGCGCTAGATTATTCCCATTCAATCGTCGCAGGTGGCTTTGAACTTACATCATAAGCAACACGAGAGATGTGTTCTATTTCGTTGATGATACG
>JBNMPQ010000077.1:0-10436 GCA_051276935.1 Oleispira sp.
GAGACAAAAATACAGACTAAATACGTCACTCTATGTTTACAAGTTGTAACATAAGTCACTAGTATTGAAACACTATCTATTCTTTAAACTGGCATAATCCCTCCGATTTTCTTTTGCATCCATGCATTCACATAACATAATTTAAATTAACTTATGAATGCGGGATGCTGACTTCTTAAATAGGTTCTCTACAAATGAAACATCGCATATTAGTTGCTGCTATCTCTGCAGCCGTCGTTGCACCCTCGGTTATGGCTTCTGGTTATAAACTAAATGAACAAGGCGCAAGCGGCGCGGGTAATGCCTATGCTGGTCGTGCGGCCGTGGTTGAAGATGCCAGTATCGTATTTTATAACCCAGCGGGTATGGTTAAATTAAAACGCCCTGAGTTGACGTTAGGTGCTTCTTATATTGATGCAACGGGCAGCTTTGATCTCGATAGTTATACTAATGGTGCAGATAAAACATACAACTCTTTAGAAAACAGTCCTTATTCAGACGGAGGTGACTTCATCCCTAGCGCAATGATTCCATACGCTTATTTTGCTATGCCAATCAATGAAAAATTCGCAGCGGGTTTTGGTATTTTTGCGCCATTCGGTACTAATACAGATTACTCTGATAATTTTGTCGGTGGTGGCTTTGCGGATGAAACGCAGCTGACTTCGATTGAATTTCAACCTGCAGTAGCTTACCGTTTGAATGACCAGATTTCTTTAGGTTTTGGTTTAGACATTACCTACATGAAGGGCTTGTTGTCTAAACAGATTGATACGATTCCTTATAATGAACAGCTTAAATTTCTGAACGGTGGCGAAAATCCAGCACATGCGGGTTTTGGATTTGCTGAGCTAACTGATCCACAGTGGGCTTCAAATGAAGGTTTTAATAATCATTATGAAGTCTCTGGTGATGATTGGCAGTTGGGTTATAACTTAAGCATGATGTGGGACATCAGTTCAGATATCACGCTAGGTGTGGCTTATCGTTCAGAAATGGAATTTAAGCTAAAGGGTGATTCTGAATTTGCACAATCAGAAGGTGTTTTTGGATTAACAAAAGCGCCTACAGATATACCAGGTACTTCGGTAGAAGCGGGTGATTATATCATTGCTCCAGTTGATGGTGTAATTGGTTCAGTTCCTAAGCAAGGCTCAGAAGTCCCTATAACGACCCCACAGTCTTTGACAGTTAGTTACGCACAGCAATTAACCAGCAAGCTTCAGTTGGTTGCTGGTATTACTTGGACTCAGTGGTCTGTTTTTAAAGACTTTGATGTTAAATCGACTGAATCAACTCCTGGAGTGATCGAACAGCTTAGTGATCTTGAAGCGGGTTATATTGGCCATATTGAAGAAAACTGGCAAGATACGGTGGCTGTTGCAATCGGTGCTAATTACCAATTAAACGATGATTGGTTATTACGCACAGGCTATGCCGACGACCAAAGCCCAGTCAGTAACTCTTACCGCACGGCTCGCGTGCCAGACAATGACCGTAAGTGGTTATCTGCTGGCTTTAACTACCGCATCAATCAAGATGTAGATGTTGATTTTGCTTTCTCGTACTTGTTCTTTGAAGATACAGAAGTTAATGAATATGATCGTGAGGTGGATGGTTCGGTAAAAGAAAATTCACCTAATTTACAGGGTACTTATTCAATGGATGCACTCGCGTATTCATTGCAGGTTAACTATAAGCTATAAGCTATCGTCCAATCGATCTCTTATTAATGTGATATCTTATTGAAATGAAAGCTCAAAAAAGGCGACTGGCTAAACCAGTTGCCTTTTTTCGTTATAATCGCTTAAGTTTATCAAAATAAGGGAGTTAGGCATGTCAAAGAAAGTAGTCGGTCTTGCGGGCTTAGCGGGTTTAACAGGGTTAGGTAGCAAAGAATTCATAGATAATAGTGAGCAGAAACAGTCTCATTCGGGTTCGGTGTATTCAACGGAAGTAGGGCGAGTATGTCCTGGCTGTGGTAAAGCAAAAGATCAATGTGCTTGTACGCTTAATACGTTCCCTGAGGGAGATGGCATTGTTAGAATTCAACGTGAAACCAAAGGCCGAAAAGGCAAGGGTGTTACTTTGATTATGGGTGTTTTATTAGCACCCGATGAATTGAAAAAATTAGCCAAAGAATTAAAACAAAAATGTGGCGTCGGGGGTGCAGTTAAAGAAGGCGTGATTGAGATTCAGGGAGATGTACGTGATCAGTTGTTCGACGAAATGAAACAGCGTGGCTTTAAAGTGAAAAAAGCAGGTGGGTAAAATAAGCTCTCGGCTATATAGCAATGCCGTTCTAAAGTGCCTGATGAAAACGTCAGGCGACGGCCTGTCGATGAATCTTTATTAAATAAGCTACGTGTTGAGTAGCTTATTTAATAAATAATTTTATTTATTCAAAAGGTAGTTAACCAATAAAGACACTGGGCGTCCTGTTGAGCCTTTGTTTTTACCACCCGAGTGCCAAGCCGTTCCGGCGATATCAAGGTGCGCCCAAGATTGGCCTTCAGTGAAGCGTGCTAAGAAACAAGCTGCGGTAGTTGACCCTGCTAAGCGACCGCCAATATTAGCGATGTCAGCAAAGTTAGAATCCAACTGTTCTTGATAATCATCTTCTAACGGTAAGCGCCACACCTTATCGTGGGCATCCACGGCGGCTTTTTGCAATTCTGCGGCGAGCGTTTCATCTTCGGTAAATAAACCAGAATTCACATTGCCCAGTGCCATCATGCACGCGCCTGTTAGCGTTGCGATATCAACAATAGAAGCAGGCTTCAAATTATCGATCGCATAGGTAAGCGCATCGCATAATACCAAGCGCCCTTCGGCATCGGTATTTAGGATTTCAACAGTTTTACCTGAAAGCGTCGTCACCACATCACCAGGCTTGCTGGCATTACCTGCGGGCATATTTTCGGCGCTGGTAATCATGCCGATAATGTTGATTTTAGGTTTTAGTTCAGTAAGCGCGGTCATTGCGCCAAGAACGGAAGCAGCGCCACACATGTCGTACTTCATTTCATCCATGCCAGCACCAGGCTTAAGGCTGATGCCGCCCGTATCAAAGGTGATGCCTTTACCTAGAATCATGTGAGGTGCTTCGTTAGGGTCTTCTGCACCTTGGTATTTCATAATAATGAACTTACCCGGCTCGCTAGAACCTTTAGAAACAGAAACAAATGCCCCTGCGCCCATCGCGTCTAATTCAGCCTCATCGATGATGATGGTTTCTATTAATCCGGTTTCTTCCGCTAATGCTTCTGCTTGTTCGGCCAAATAGGTTGGGGTACAAATATTGGGTGGCATGTTGCCAAGGTCTTTAGCAACAGAAATGCCGTGAGCGATTGCTTGGCCTTTCTCTAGCGACGCCTGCAAGCTGGTATCACCTGCCCAAAGGATGTTTTCTATTGAATCTGAGTAGTCTTCCGCTTCGTGCTCAGGCTTACTTTTGGTTTGGTCAAATAAATACAATGCATTTTCACACGCAATCGCGGCTTGCTCCGCTTTCCAAGCATCACCTTTATTGATTACCGGAATATCTTGTAAATACAGTGCTGCTTGCAGAGCACCGGATTTTTTAATGGCGTTTGCGGCTGATTCGGCCACTTTAATGAAATTCTTGGGTGTTATACCGTTTGCCGTTTTACCACTACCCACTAAAATGAGTCGCTGAGCGGTCATGCCGGGCACTTTGATGAGCATTAGGGTCTCGCCCGTTTTGCCATCAAAGTCGCCACTATCAAATATATGGGTTAAATAGTGTTCGGCTGCGGTGTTGATGCTGTCGGCGGCGCTAGAAAGTTTGCCTTTATCATCGATGCTTACAACGATGCAGCTAGCGGAAAGTTCGACGGCGTTCTCTTGTGTGGTGCTGAATTTCATTATTTACTCCGGTTAAAATATATATACTGTTTAAATACATCTAAATATAAGTACAACGATAAGGTATAGATGGGTTCTATGGGAAGAAATATCAAGCTTCTTTTGAATTCGTCTGTGCTGGCTGATTTAGCGAGAAAGTTATACACTGCCCAGCAGTAGTAATATTGTTATTTTATGGCGCTAAAGAAGGCTGAAAGTTTGATTATTTTTCGATATTTATCCCGAGAGTTGTTTACCTCAATGGCAGCGGTTACGGGTATATTATTAATGATATTGATGAGCAGCCGCTTAATTTATCAGCTCACAGCCGCAGCCGCTGGGAAAATCCCTCTCGAAATTGTATTTTTTACCTTGCTCTTACGCATGCCGTCTTTTTTAGAAATGATCCTGCCTTTGTCATTGTTTATTGCAATTCTATTAGCCTACGGTCGTCTATACGCCGAAAGTGAAATGACGGTTCTAACGGCAACAGGTTTCTCAAGCACTCGTTTATTAGGTTATACCTTGTTACCCGCCGGTGTTATCACTCTATTGGTTGCTTTTTTTAGCTTATATTTGAGTCCGTTAGGGGCTCAAAAAATGGAAGATCTCTATCGTAAGCAAGCAACGATGACAGAATTTGAGTTGTTGGTTCCCGGTCGTTTTCAAAGTACAGCAAAGGGCTCTCGTGTTACTTATACCGAAGGCTTGAGCGATGATAAAAGCGAAATGAATAATGTTTTTATTGCCGATGGTAATACGATTTTATTGGCCCAAACGGGAACGCAAAAAGTGAATCCTGATACGGGTTCTCGCTTCTTAGAGCTGCACAAGGGTAAGCGATTTGATATTACTCCAGGTAAGTTAGACGTTGAAGTTTTAGATTTTGACTTATATGGAGTGAAAATTGCTGATGAGCAGGCAGAGCGGCGAAAAATAAAAAAAGAGGCAATACCCACATCTGAATTATTTGGTAATGATTCGAAGAGACACACCTCTCAATTACAATGGCGTTTCTCATTAATTATTATGGTGCCTATTTGTGCCATGATCGCGTTTCCTCTTTCTAAGGTAAATCCTCGGCAAGGGCGTTTTGCTCGGTTATTTCCTGCGATTATTTTATTCATGATGTACATCACGCTTCTTATCTCTTTACGCGGTATGTTGAGTAAAGGTGATATATCCCCCGCAATTGGTATGTGGTGGGTGCATGGAGTGTATGCGCTTATCGGTCTGGGATTATTGTTTATTCCCGAGTGGAATCGTCGCCGCAAGATTAGGAGCTTATGATGCGTAAATTAGACTCTTATGTTGCACGTAACGTGTTAATGGCGACGTTAGTTGTCATGGTGGTGATCGTTGGTCTTGATGCCATTTTTACGTTAGTCGATGAGTTGGATAATTTAAAAGGTAACTACAAGCTAGTTGATGCGCTTTTCTTTTCAGGCCTTCGACTGCCACGACGTATTTATGAATACATGCCAATGGCATGCTTAATTGGTTGTTTAGCAGGGCTCGGTTCTATGGCGGCTAACAGTGAATTAACGGTGATGCGAGCCGCAGGCATTTCTATTAATCGCATTGTTTTAGCCGTATTAAAGCCCATGGCGGTACTGATGTTTGTTTCTCTTATATTAGGTGAGTATGTTGTACCTTCTTTAGAGAAAATTGCTCAGGCAAATAAAGCGGTTGCCCAAGGTGCGAGTGAAGCGTTATCAAACAAAGGCAAAGGTTATTGGCATAGAGAAGGTAATACCTTTATGCGTTTTAATGCCGTTGAACCTGGTGGGGTATTGCACGGTATTACTCGCTATGAGTTTGCTGACACGAGTGAGTCAAAACAGCCTAATGAACTAAAGCAGGTTGTTTATGCTCAGCGTGCGTTGTATCAACGTTCTTATTGGCAAATGGAAAATATTGTCATTACACATTTTGAAGATGATAATGTTTGGCAAGAAAAGCAAGCAACGGGGCGCTGGGATACTGAGCTGACACCAGAAAAACTCAGTGTTGTTATTGTGAGTCCGCGTGATATGTCGATTTCTGGTTTGTATCGATATGCCAATTACTTAGATGAGCAGGGCTTAAATTCTGATACGTATATGTTGTCTTTTTGGCGTAAAGTCACTCAGCCACTTAGTACTTTTGCTTTGGTGATTTTAGGGATCTCTTTTATCTTTGGTCCACTGCGTTCGGTAACGCCAGGGTATCGTATTTTTAGTGGCATAATCGTCGGTATGATTTATAAGTACGCCGAAGAGTTGCTGTCCCCCGCGAGTATTGTTTTAGGCTTCGAGCCTATTCTAGCAAGTGTTATTCCTATTGGGGGTAGTTTGGTTTTAGGTCTACTGCTAATGAGGAGAGCCGCTTAATACCGGCGGGTTTATTCATGAGACCTAGGATCAAATACAATTCGTGTAAAAGAGGCGTGGTCATGCCACGTCTTTTCTTGCTTATCCCATAGAGCCCACCAAAAGCCAAAACCTGCTAAACCAATTGAGAAAAACCCAATAGCGACACGTAACATACATTGGCCAATTGAAAGTTGTTGTTGTGGCTTTAGTTCGTTAGCAATACTCAACCCCCACGCTTTCATGCCCAACGTCTGTTTTTTAAGACGCCAGAACGTGGAGTAAAAGAAGAAGATAATGATGAAAAAATAACTGGCAGCGACAGGAATGGGTAGTTCACCGATTGGCTCACCGTTATTGAATAAGTGAGAGCTGGCAGGAATGAGAATAGCGGCCAGTAAAAAGCTAATGCCTGTGATATTAAATAGGTCATATACCATGGCGGCCAAGCGGCGCCAAAGGGGTGCAGAGGGTAAATTAATATCAGACATAAAGAGTTAGCTTCTAAGAGGTAATAATAAATTATCCCCTATTTTAGCAGCTCGATGAAAAACGGTCTAACGAAAGAGGGTTAATAAAATGTGTCTGCAAATTAATGAGCGCTTTGTTTTGTCAATTCAAGGTACAGATAGCCCAACAGGGTTAGGCTATCTGACGCGTGAGTCTGATTAAGACTTTTTTTCCCATACTAAACTTTTAAAGGGTGCGTCCAACGGTGTTTCAGCAAGATGATTGACGTAATTGCTAATGACTTTTTGAGACATGCCTACTATGATTTCTAGAATTTGTTTTTGTGCATAGCCCGCATTAAAAAAGGTCTCTATTTCATTTTGAGTTAAGTGTCCACGATTACGCACTAGCTGCAAGGTTACTGTGCGCAGTGCTTCTAGTTTTTCAGACGCGAGTGGCGTTTCGTTTCTTAAGGCTTCAGTAATGGCTGGGTCGACCTTCATTGAGTTTGCAATCATGGTATGGGCCGGTACGCAATAATGGCACTCGTGCTCTACGTTGATGGTTTGCCAAACAACGGTCAGTTCATCTTTATCAAACGATGTTTGCATGAACAGAGAGTGCAGCGTGTTATAAGCCTTATAAAGCTCAGGTGATTCAGCTAATGTTCCGTGGAGGTTAGGAATCATACCAAATGCCTTAAAACCTTCTTCTAATTGAGCTTTGCTATCTTCGGGGGCTGATTCAATTGTGTGGATGGTAAAGTTACTCATGTGTGTCTCCATTTTCTGCCTGAGTCATTTGAATCTATATTCAAATACTGTACTGATTAGTACAATTGCAATACTGTACTGCTTAGTACACTATTGCAAGTATCTATTTGGAACAGTGTGTTGATGGCTAAGAAAAAACAATTTAATGAAGTCGTGGTGCTCAGCCAGATTTCCCAGTATTTTTGGGATCATGGTTATTTTGCGACCAAAATGGATGAACTGTCTGCTTTAACGGGTCTGACCAAGAGCAGTCTTTATAATGCATTTGGCAATAAAGAGGCGCTCTTTACTCAATCGGTTGATTTTTATATTGAGCAGCAGCTTGCTCCCTTTAAAAGCAGCACCGCGCAAACCTTGTCTCTGTCTGATGCGGTGAGCGCCATGTTGGAAATGAAGTTCTCGGACCACCGCAACCCATTGATGACGCAAGGATGCTTGTTAACCAATTCAATCCTAGAGCTTAAGAGTAATGAGGCCGTTTTACACGCGCATGTGATTAAGGGTTATGAAGAAGTGCATGCGGCTATGGTGACTTTCTTCGAATGGTTCGTTAAAAATAATAAGGTGGTCGAAGGTATCAGTGCTGTGCAACTAACGGATTTTTTTATTACGTTTCAGCAAGGTTTAAACGTTCAGTCTAGAAACCTGCAAGCCAAAGAAAGTATGGCACGTGGGGGTGATCTATTTTTAAAATTGCTGAAAACATTGGAAGTTGTTTAGCGCACAGTAGCGAATGAGTCGTGTCGCCAATATACTTGATAAGAGTTTTGGGTTGATAAAAATTCAGAGTTGATTTTCAAATATAAAAAAAGCCGATATCGTTAAATATCAGCTTTTAAAATAATGGTACCAGTGGGCGGACTTGAACCGCCACTCCCTTGCAGGAACCGGATTTTGAATCCGGCGTGTCTACCAATTTCACCACACTGGCACTGAATCTCGTTCAGAGGCCGCATATAATACTGTTTTTTAAAAACCTGTCAAACACTTTTATAAAAAAGCGTTTATTTTCATTATCTTGCCGGACTTTTTGTCATTGATTGTCAATTCTAGTTGCCAATCACCTTTCGTGCTTAATCGTCACTTAACTTGTATGCCTTGCTCAGGTAAAATGCCGCTTTATTATCGATTGACCGCCTACTGACTTGATAATAGTTCAGTAGCTTATTTCAGTGAATTTTCATGAAAACCAGTGATTTTAGTTTTGACTTGCCCGATGAATTAATTGCCCGCTTCCCGATGGAAGAACGCAGTGCTTCACGCTTATTGTGTGTCGACGGCGAAACAGGGGATATAGAACATAATGGTTTTCGTGATCTCGAAGGCTTGTTAAACCCCGGTGATTTATTGGTCTTTAATAATACCAAGGTGATTCCGGCACGTTTATATGGCCAAAAAGAGAGTGGCGGTAAATTAGAGGCCTTGGTTGAACGAGTGCTCGATGACCACCATGTGATTGCTCATGTAAAATCATCCCGTTCACCCAAAGCCGGTCAGCGCATTATTTTGGGTGGTGCCGATGTTGAAGTGATAGGCCGCAAAGGCGCGTTGTTCGAACTCAAGTTTTTAGATCCGCGTCCGGTATTTGAAATTTTAGAAGCCGAAGGCCATATGCCTTTACCCCATTATATGGACCGTGCTGATGTCGAAGATGATAAAGAACGCTATCAAACGGTTTATGCTCAGCACGACGGGGCAGTTGCGGCGCCAACGGCAGGATTGCATTTTGATGATCCTTTATTAGATCGTTTAAAAGCAAAAGGCATCGAATTTGGTTATGTAACGTTGCACGTCGGCGCTGGAACGTTTCAGCCTGTGCAAGTAGATGACGTCAATGACCATACCATGCATTCAGAGTATGTCGATGTCGACCAAGCTTTATGTGATCAGGTTAATGCTGCTCGTGCTCGTGGTAATCGCGTTATTGCCGTCGGCACAACGTCAGTCCGCAGTTTAGAAAGCGCGAGTCAGAGTGGGCAGATTCAACCGTTTAATGATGATACTCAGATTTTTATTTATCCTGGGTATGAGTTTAAATCGGTGGATGCGTTGATCACTAATTTCCATTTGCCTGAATCGACTTTGATCATGTTGGTCTCGGCATTTGCGGGTAAAGAACATACTTTAAATGCCTACGATGTTGCGATTAAAGAAAAATACCGTTTTTACAGTTATGGCGACAGTATGTTTATACCGCGTCCTATTAAGAAATTATAAAATGTTGTTACCCGTGATGAGTAATAACAAGCAGGGCACATTTAAGTAAGGCAAATGATGACTAGAAAATGTTTTATGGATTTTGAACTCAAAGGCACTTCCGGCGAAGCTCGTCGTGGAACCTTGAGCTTTCCCCGTGGCAATGTAGAAACACCGGCTTTTATGCCTGTGGGAACTTATGGCACGGTTAAGGGAATGACGCCGCAGCAAATTAATGATATCGGTGCCGATATCATTTTAGGAAATACCTTTCATTTGATGCTGCGTCCAGGTACTGAAATTATTAAGATGCACGGCGATTTGCACGATTTCACTCAGTGGGATAAACCGATTCTTACTGATTCTGGCGGCTTTCAAGTTTTTAGCTTGGGAAAAATGCGCAAGATTACTGAGGAAGGCGTTGCTTTTCGTTCGCCGGTCAATGGTGAAAAAGTGTTCATGTCTCCTGAAAGTTCGATGGCCGTTCAGCGTGACCTAGGTTCTGATGTCGTGATGATTTTTGACGAGTGCACCCCTCATCCCGCAACGCCAAAAGAAGCAGGTGATTCCATGCGCTTATCTTTGCGTTGGGCCCAGCGCTCAAAAGATGCTCATGGAGATAGTCCTTCTGCTTTGTTTGGTATTATTCAAGGCGGCATGTACGAAGAATTACGCGATGAGTCTTTGGCTAAATTAACCGACATTAATTTTGATGGCTATGCCATTGGTGGTTTGAGTGTGGGCGAACCGAAAGAAGACATGATGCGCATTCTTTCACATCTTACCCATCAAATGCCGG
>JBNMPQ010000078.1:0-10400 GCA_051276935.1 Oleispira sp.
ACTGATATTTGGCGCCCACATTCACTGACCTTGATTTACCCGGACGGAAGCCATAAGGCTTAACCCCTGCCGCGTATTGTTCACCTAAAACGTTATCAATGGCCGAATACAGCTGAAAGTTCATCAAAACGTCATAAGAAGCACTGACATCTAATACGGTATGCGCTTCGATGAGCTCACCTCGTGGGATACCGCCCTCGCCAGGTACATTACGCATATCACTCTGATACAAGACCGAAACGTTCACTCGCCAAGCGTCTTTACCAAACCCTAGTTGAGCATTTAAACGATGTTCCGGTAAATAACCAATGCGATAACCCGCCTCAATTACTTGCCCCTGCTCTCCAAACGCACCCGTATTATCGACAAACTGTTCACCAAATTCGCCATAACTGTAGGTATAGCTGAGCAGTGCTGGCAAGGTATACCCTGCTATTAACATGTCTTTATTCCAGCTCGCTTCAAGACCATAAACCTGAGCACTGCCCGCATTAGCTTGTTCGCCAGTTACATTGCTGTCACAAGAACCTTGGGAAAAACTGCAAGTGCCACTGAATTCAGTGTAATCATTTAAAAAGCCGATCACCTCGGCCTTGCCACCGAATGCCAAAGAACCTGAGAAACGCGAACCCAATTCAAAATTGGTGCTTTCTTCTGGCTTTGTTTCACCTGCTGCGTTAGCCGTAGCCGCCGTAAAACCTTTATAAAGACCGGCCAATATACCTAGCTCTTCCGAGAGCTGCGAATAAACTCCAATGCCCGGTAAAAAGATCGATTGTCTTAACATATTCTTACTCTCTTTAATTCCGGTTATTTTTCCATAAATGGTTTTCGATGTTTCAATACTTTCATGGCGCAAACCCAGACTTAAAACTGTATTTTCTATGTGTATTTCATCTTGAATATAAATCGCTAAGGCTAACGCATCATTGGTATTACGCGCAGTGGTTTTATAGGTGCCACTAACGGCCTGCAATTCTCCACCCGCTAACGTATTATAATTTTTCTCGGTATGATGACGCTTCACTTGATCTTGATGAATACGCACTCCCACTTCTAACGCATGCTCAAAACCCAACAGCGTTAAATCTTGGTTGAGTCGTGTTTGAATGCCTTGTGAAAAAAATTGGCGCCCATTATTACCAATACGCAACTGTTGTGATTCTCCATTACTAGCAGCGCCCGTTAATACCTCATAGTAAGACTGATAATTAGCGTCTGTGTTATTTCCTAAAATATTAACCAAGCTAAAATCACTGTCATTATTATTAAAACCGCTTAAACGAAACCAATCACGGTCAAACTCATTTCGATACACATCTGTCGTAATCGTTGAGCGCGCTAGCTCTAAAACATGTGTAAATTGATATTGCTGATGAACCCACTCCATCTTGTCTAACTGTGAAGCCGAATAACGACGATATGGATCCTGTTCAAAATCATCACGCGTTAATCCTAAATACGTTTCATTTGATTCCTCGTCGGCATAGCCTACTTTTAGCGCAAAAAACTGATTAAACAGACCCCGACTTTGCCAACTGGTTTTCACATTAAAGTCATTACGCACAAAACCGGTATTGTCATCGCCATTATTACCCACACTAGAATCCAAATCTTTAAAACCATCTGCACTCACCCGTAAAGCTTCGATTAAATAACCAACGTTTTCAATCTGCTGACCTTGATAAACGTTGTAACGCTGAAAATTATCACTGCCGTATTGCACGTCTAACTCACCTTGAGAGTCATACGGAATCTCACGGCTCACCAAATTAATTGCGCCACCCACCGTTGCCGGACCATATTGAATCGCTGAGGGACCTTTGAAAACTTCAACCGCACTCATTCGCGAAATATTAGGAAAATAATACGCTGCAGGGGCAGCATAAGGGGCTGGACCGGACAGAATGCCATCTTCCATAATGGTAATTTTTTTACTACGCTCTGGTGATGTGCCCCGCAATCCGATGTTAGGGCGCAAGCCATAGCCATCTTCTTCTTGTAAGTTAACTCCAGGTACGGCGTTTAATACCCGATGAATATCGGTATATTCAAAGGTTTCTAAAGCAATATTATCAATTAAAGTCGCGGATCCCGGTTGCTGCAGTACTTCGTCCTTGCCCCCAGTAATGTAAATATTATTGAGTTCAAAGGTTTCTACAGCGCTGTTTACTGAACTTTTTACTGATACTGCTGCGAAACTTGCGTCAGAGTTTTCAGTAGCGTCTGCCTCAGCAAAAGAGAACGTTGCATAACTCGTAGAGAAAATAATCAAAGAAAAAGAAACGACAACAGGTATGTGATTCAAAATAAGTAATTCCAAAAAAACGGTGACATCACATTTAAAAAATGGGACGAGTTGTTAATACAAAAATCCACAAATACAGCAGCGTATTATTGATAAAAATACCGCTGAGTAATAATAAACTTACAAACCACAACCTGTGACTTTCACAGGGTCTAATAAGTACTCATAGCGGGCATCCGTTAAAGACGTAATAAAGCAGACCAAAGCCTCTACTTCGCCATCGTTCAAGTTTTGCTTACTTTTACCTAAAATTTCATGTGCAATATTGTCATTAATTTCTGCAGCGGCCCAAGGCAGGCCCGTTTCTGGATTGTTAACCCCACCCGCAGACACATTAATAGCAAGGTCTTTAGCGTGTTGATAAAAACGAATTACCGTTTCTAGTTCATTGAAAACACCGTTATGCATATAAGGGGCAGTGACCGCGACATTTCGCAGGGTAGGTACTTTGAACTTGCCTTTTTCAGATTCGCTAGTGACCACTGGATTATTTAACAAACCTGCGTCTAACGTTGTAACACCATTATATTCACGCAACTGTGTATTCACGGGGATACCAATATTATGGAATTCAAAACTGGTAAATAGCTCATTTTTAATTCGAAGAGGCTCTAACTGATGGCAGGCCGCACAGGTTAGATTACTGCTAAAAAACAATACCTGTCCTGTTAATGCCTTTGAAGAAATCGGAAATTCATAATAATTTTCATCACTAAAATTTAAAAAAGTTCTATCATACTTAGAATCAAACGGCGCAAATTCATCGGTTTTTTCAAACTCACCTATGTTTTCAGCCATCGCAGCATAAGCCGTATTGGCATCATCAAAAACATGACTGCCATAGATTTTTTCAAAGCCTTCTATATAAGTCTGGTTTTCTTTTAATCGCTCAACCACCGCGGCCTTACTCGGCATATTCATTTCACGTGCATTAATAGGCGGCCCTTCTGCCTGTGCTTTTAAATCCACCGCTCTGCCATCCAAAAACTGTCCTCCCATAAAGCCTTCATAAGCACCGATATTAAGATCCGTCATTATCTTGTTAGAGCGCTGACGCACACCTTTATAAAAGTCAGGACTAAACGCGGCATACGCAGCAGTGGGGGCATTACGATCGCCAATTGAGACTTGGTCATCGCCTAATGAACCCGCACCCGCGACTAAACCATGGCCTGTATTGATGCTCGAGTTATTCGTTCTATTATCGATAAAACCTTTGTCGGGGCTATGGCAAGTCGCGCAAGATTGAGTGCGCTCTAGAGATAAGTTTTTATCAGAAAATAATAGTTCACCAAGCTCTGCTTTCGTTGTTTGTGGCGTACTACTCGATGAACCTCCCCCACAGGCAGTTAAACAAATGGCGGTAATACCTAATAACATTAAGCTAAAGAGAAGCTTCGTCATGATCATTCCTACTTGGCGTAATAACTATTTATTTCTAATACACTGATCTTGATATTTTACGAATAAGGTCAAATCCCTAATAAGTTTCGAATACTACTCTATTCCCAAACAAATGTAATGAGATTAATTATCACCAGTTAATCTTATTGCAAATCATTAATATTTGCATTAACGTGTCGATATCAACTCAATACGAAAACCTTTGATAGGGATTTACTTCAATGAAACTTTTAAAGTTAGCAGCCTGCATCACTTCAGCGTCACTATTAATTGCCTGCGGTGGCGGTGGCGGTGGAAGTAGCAGTTCATCGGCAACGGCGATCAATATAGAAAAAGCACAGTTAGTTTTAAATACAAACGCTGACATCGCTTTAGCGACTTATACAGACTCTGTTGAAACGGCCAAAACATTAAAAGCAGCATTAATAACGTTTAAAAATGACTCGACTGAAGAGAATCTAACAGCCGCGAAAACAGCGTGGTTGGTTGCTCGTGAGCCTTATGGTCAAACTGAAGTTTATCGCTTTCGTAATAGTCCTGTAGATTCCCTTGATGTTGAAGGTGACTTAAATGCTTGGCCTTTAGGTGAAGCATTAATTGATTATGTGAATACTGGCAATGATGGTGACGATTTTGATAACGACCAAATTGGTGTAACCGAACATGGTTTCGGTGATGATATTACAGCAGTCATAGACGTCACAAATGCGTCATCACAAGCAGGAAATACAAATACTATTATTGGTAATACCGACATTGTCATTGACGATGCTTTGTTGGCGAAAGGCCTTGCCGCTGAAGATGAGCACGATGTTATCTCGGGCTATCACGCGATTGAATTTTTATTATGGGGTCAAGATTTAAATAATAATGGCCAAACCACGGCAAAGGTCGATCGTGAAGAAGCCGTAAAAACGGAAGCGGTTAAAACGGCTACGAATCCAATCAACACTTTTGCAACAGGTGGTCAGCGCCCTTTAACTGACTTCACGACTGACACCAATGCCGACCGTCGTCACGCTTACCTAGAAGTGGTCGTCAACAAACTGATCGCTGACCTAGAATTGGTGCAAGCAGAGTGGACCAAAGGTAGCACTACGAATTATCGCGCTAAATTTACCACCATCACAAATGACACCGATGCGAAGCAAAAGCTCACAGAAATTCTTACTGGTATGGGCACGTTATCTGAAGGTGAATTAGCAGGAGAACGTATGCAAATTGCTTTCTCTTCTAACTCGCAAGAAGATGAACATTCCTGTTTCTCGGATAATACTCACCGAGATATCTGGCTAAATGCCGAAGGTGTATCGAACAGTTTTTATGGTTCGTATGCCGGTTACGATAGCACCCTAGATGGCACTGATAACGAAACAACAAATGCTATTGACGGTTATGGTATCGATGAATACCTAACAGAGGTTGGATTAGCAGGGATCGCAGTAGAAACAACATCGGCACTTGTTCTAACAGAAATCAATTACAACCTAATCGATGCTTCTGCGCGAAATGGCGCACCGTTTGATGTTCTCATTATGAGCGCAACAGAAGAAAATCCGGTGGCTAAAACGATTAAATCTTTGAATGCCCAATCACGTTTAATTCAAGATGCTGCTAATCAGCTTGGTTTGGGAACCGTCGTAGAAGAAGATGCTTCTGACTGTAATACTGAAAATCCAACTACGGGTTGCTAGTATCTTGCGCACGCTATGAAACGGAATTTATGGAAATGAACAGCCGAGTATAACTCGGCTTTCTACTATTTCAGTGAATCGTATTTAAGTCTCATTATCGATACGATATTAATTCGCAGCCATTAGTTTCGTTAAATAAAGTAGGCGTTCAATGAGAGTTATTTTTTTAATCTGTAGTAGTCTATTGCTACTCAGTGCTTGTGAAAAGAGCGTAAATAATACTCTCGATTATCATCGCTTATCTGCACCAGTATTAACCCAAGAAGAAAATAAACCCGGTGGCGACACCACCGTTTCGGTTAAACCGTTTGCGAGCTTTCAGTTACCTGCCGCCAACCTAAATAATGACCTTAAACCTAAGTTTCATGCTGGCAAAGCGTTGGCAAACCAGCCTTGGATAAAAGCACCGACGTTAACGACTGCACGCGATGGGCTTGGCCCAATTTATAACGCACGTACGTGCTTAAGCTGCCATATAAACGGGGGTAAAGGTTTTATTCCCGCGGATAATAAAACATCGATTACAAGTACCCTTGTACGTTTGAGTACGCCTTTTGATTTAGATACAATTGTTGACTTAAATACTCACAAACACTCCTCAGCGATATTAAAAAAATCAGGTGTTATTCCACATGCCGTTTATGGTGACCAAATTCAGGGACAATCTGTTTCGTTGGCACATCAGTTAAGGCATTCACAAAAACCAGGTGTTCTCAAACACGATGTTGCACCGGAAATGTACGTCTATATTAACTGGAACGAAGAAACATTCACCTACCCCGATCAACATCAAGTCACCCTGCGTTCACCCGAATTAGATTTTCAATCTTTAGGTTATGGACCTCTTGGTAAAGAGACATTATTCAGTTTACGCGTCGCACCCACACTTCACGGTATGGGCCTCATTGGATTAATTTCAGAACAAGACATCATTGCGTTAAGTGATGATGACGATATTAATGCTGATGGTATTTCAGGGCGAGCAAACCAAGTATGGGATGTCGAAAAACAAACAACCACGGTGGGACGTTTTGGTTTGAAAAGTAATAAACCAACATTGGCTATGATTGTCGCCGGAGCCTTTGCCAATGATTTGGGTATTAGCAATTCTCTTGCCCCTAATCAGCCCTGTACACGCTTGCAACCAAGCTGCTTAAAAATCCCTAACGGTAATGATGAAGCAGCCGTGGAACTGCCCGATCATTTATTAACGTTAGTGATCGATTTTAATCGCGACTTAGCACCGGTACAGCGCAGGAATAGCTTAGATAAAAACGTGCTTGCGGGGCGAGAATTATTTTATAACAGTGGCTGTAATCAGTGCCACAACCCCCGTTATGTCACGCAAAAAAGCGAACAAGCTCCTCATTTATCCGAACAGGTTATTTGGCCTTATAGCGATTTTTTATTACACGACATGGGGCCTGCATTGGCTGATGGTCGTCCAGATTTTCTGGCCTCAGGAAATGAGTGGCGCACGTCTCCTCTGTGGGGAATCGGTTTATTATCGCAGGTAAATGGCAGCTCGGTATTGCTCCACGACGGACGAGCAAGGTCAGTAGAAGAAGCCATTTTATGGCATGGTGGTGAAGCTGAATTAGCAAAATCGCGTTTTATAGAACTGAATAAAATAGACAGGAACCGTCTTATTAAATTTGTTAATTCACTTTAGGTTTAATTCTAATGTATATATGAAGATGAAAATAAAAATGAATATATCCCGCCGATTTTTTACTCGTGGATTACTCAGTATAAGTGCTGCAGCGCCTATATTGTGTCATAGCGCCTTCGATTTAAAATCTTTAGACTTGGATTATTGGGGTTCAGATTTTCTCAATAATCAAGCCAGTAATGACGAACGGTGGCTGTCTGCCCAAGGTCGAAATGCAGACACGTATGGCCTAGGTTGGATTAACCCTCAGCAAAAATCCTCTGAGCAAAAGCGGGCTAGTTTTCGTGGCCATGGTTTATGCCAAAATCCAGAAAAACCAGAACAAGTCGTGATGTTTTCACGACGACCAGGCACCCATGGCATTCGTTTTAATACTGACACTAATGATATCGATGGCAGCTTTCATAGTATTAAAGATCGCTATATGCAAGGTCATGGCTGCTATAGCGCCAACGGTAAATGGCTTTATTGCACCGAGTCTTCGATCAGTAGCGGTGAAGGAAAAATAACGGTTCGTGATGCAACAACCCTAAAGCAAGTTAATGAATTCGACAGCCACGGTATTGGTCCGCATGAAATACGTTTAATGCCAGATGGGCATACTCTAGTCGTCGCCAATGGTGGCTTATTAACCCATCCGAGTTCTGGTCGGAAAATATTAAACCTAACAACAATGCGGTCAAGTTTAAGTTATATCGATAGCAGCAATGGTGAACTTATTAGCGAACATTTTCTGGACGAACCGAAAGCCAGCATTCGTCATATTGACGTTGCAGCCGATGGTACTGTCGCGGTAGCGTTACAAGTACAGCGTGAAGCCATGAGTAATAAAGAACTAACCCCCTTGGCCGCGATTCATAAACCAGGACAACCGCTTAAAATATTGCAGGCACCTGAAGCGTTAATGGTTAAATTAAATGATTACATGGGAAGCGTTACAATACATAACGACTCCAGAATAGCGGGCTTTACCAGCCCACGAGGTGATCTTGCGATGTTCTGGCACTTGGACGATCTAAGCTTACAGAGTTACCACGTATTTCATGATGTTTGCGGTTTAGCCCTTAGCCAAGATAATAAATATTTCGTATTATCGAATTCAGCAGGAAAAGTTCGCCAAATTAATACCCGTACACTCAAGGTAGACAAGCAGAAGAGCTTACAGTTTCCCGAAAGAAATTGGGACAATCATATGATTTCCATATCGGTTAAGCGCACATAAATAATTTTATTAGGTTTTATCCATGACTAAATTTAGAATTTCACCCGCGTCTTTTAAAAAGGTACCCGTTGTAACCACAATACTAACGAGTTTGTTACTTGCCGCATGCGGAGGTACCGGTTCTTCTTTGAGTACCCATAATACAGAGCTAAACATTGCAGCAACAGAAGCGATTGATCATACCATTATTCCTGCCGCCTATAGATTCCAACAACAAGTAGAAGCGTTGGTCAATCAAAGCAACCTTTTTTGTACGACGGGTCAGATAACCACAGACAATTTGGCCTTACTGCAAGAGCAATGGACAAAAACAAATTTCGCGTGGTTTCAACTTTTACCTTATCGATTTGGACCAATGATCAATAGCGAAGTATTACCGACCTATATTTTTATTGATTATCACCGCCAGCGTGGAAATAACGATTCGGATACCATTCGTAGTAATATTGATACGTTGATTGCTAGCAGTAGTGATGCGAGTTATGCATCGACACTCTCTCAGATTGGGGCAAACAGCCTTGGCTTGTTAGCGTTAGAAGTTTCTATTTTTGAGGAGGCGGCTAACCAATCAACAGCACCGAGTGACATCGTTTTAGAATATCAAAACACACCTAGAAAGTGCCAACTGCTAAAAGACTTTGGCCAAAAACTATTAGTCCGTGCAGACACTATTCATCAAGGATGGGCGAGCAACTATCGCAATACGGGCAAGGGTTATCGCGAGCTTTTAGTTAATAATCAACTAGAGGAAGTCTTGGATGATGAAGCGGGAGAGTCTGCCATAATAAAAATATTGCTTTCAGTGCAAGAATTTTATGACTATTTAGGCAAACGCAATGTGACCACTAATGTCGCCCAGCTTTCTTCTTCTGTATGGCTTGCTCTCGATAACGCACTACAAAATACCGAAGAGTTATTAGTAGGCGTCGAATCAACGACCCTAAGTTTTGATGCGGTTATGGCGAATAACCGCTTTGAGCAAACCGTGACGAATGTAAAAGACAACATTCAAACATTGCGATTAGCTCTTGAAGAAAAAAATACAATTGATATGAAAGCGGCCGCAGCCATATTGGATGGCAACTTTAAACGAGATATTCCCGAAGCCTTAAATATTAATTTAGGCCTCAATTTTAGTGATGGAGATTAACCGCAATTAACGGCAGCGCTGACTGATCATGATGAGAGCCATCGTTTTAGACTAAGCACATACAATAGTTCAGTCTAAAATAAACTCATCTGCTGACCGCATATCTTAGCAAAACTGGTATCGTATAAAGCCAGTAGACTATCGCATACTGGCGCTAGCTGTTTTTCTAAATAGTGCTGGTAGTCAATTTTCAAAGCCCCTTTTGCGCTATTATAAACGTCTAAAGGTTGTGGTCCACTGGTGGTTATTAAATATTGAATCCAACCGCCACATTCTTGATATAACAGAGGTAAGCCTTGCCTTTGTCTCCATAATTCTAATACCGCTGCTGCTTTAGCGTGCGGGGGAACATTGCGCTGATATTCACCGAGTGGCTGGCGTAAACGTTTGCGATAAATGAGCTGTTGATTTTTATGTCCAGCCATCAGATTAGCCACTTCTGTTTTCATCCATTCTTTAAAAGGTTGCTCTGAAAAAATATGTTGAAAAAGCTGTCGTTGGAATTCGCGAGCTAGGGGTGTCCAATCACTTCGTACCGCTTCAAGACCTTTAAAAATAGTTTCCGTTGTTAACTCGCCATTTATAAGTACTTTTTGTACGGTGCCTGCGTAGCGTTTTTTACTGCCGGTTTCAGCACCCCGAATCGAAGGCATAAAGAAACGTTGATAATGGGTTTCGTATTCGATTTCAAGCAGGCTTTGCAACTGATGTTCATGCTGAATAGTTTCTCGCCACCAGCCATTTAAATCGGTACTTAATTGCTTACCAATCGTATCGGCTTGGGCCTGTGTTTTCTTTTCTTTTAACCACACAAACACCGAATCGGTATCGCCATAAATAACATCATAGCCTTGGGTTTCAATCCATTGCGCGGAACGCTGAATAATATCGTGGCTGCGTTGGGTAATAGAACTCGACAAGCGCATATCAAAAAAGCGACAACCATCGCT
>JBNMPQ010000079.1:0-10361 GCA_051276935.1 Oleispira sp.
TTGCTTTGCAGCAAATAATGATGATATCGAGTATTTCATCTTGCCAGACCGGTATCGAGTAGTGATTGCTTTGGTCATTTTCATCGATTTGGAAGTTAACGTTAAGGTCATTAGGATTGCTAGGAAGGGCAAAAACATTAAAACATTGAGGTATTTGGCTACTTAATAAGCAGCCAATAGCCCCTAAGCCGATGATGCCTATATTTAGTGAGCTATTATTCAATGATCTGCTATTTAAGTTCTCCATAACTTCATTATACGGTTTTAGCCAGCATGAGAAAGTAGTAGGGAATCTTTAAGTAGATTTTCTTCTTGCCAGCGTTGTTTTATTTTTGTTAATAATGATTCTGGGTGGATACTTGGAATGCTCCGCAGCCAACCTTGAAGGACGACGTGGTCCAAATCAAATACGAACGTTAATTGCCTTATATCGCATTGAGATTGTATTAATAACCAAAGAGCTAATGGCTCAACTTGATAATATTTACGTCGAAATCTTGGATGCTGAATTTGTTCAGCTGATATACCTAAAATATTACAAATTAAAGCCTCGGCCTGTTGGCGCATATTTTTAAGGTATTCTGCTGTATGGACCAGGTCAGTCTTCTGTCCTCTGAAATGACGGGTTATGAAGACATCACTTGCAAGCGCTTGGTATAGATTATTTTTAGCACTTTCAATAGACCAATGCTCATACTGTTTCATCATGCGCTCATAGCGTACAGCGCTATTGAATCGCTGCTTTGCCAATCTCTGCAACATTCGATGAGTGGCAATTCCGGTTTTAGATGTTACTTGTTGGTAGTTTGGTTGACGATAAAGCGCATCTGAACTCCAATAATATACCTCAGGACTTGCGACAAGACCTTCTCTGACTGGCCAGTGGTGCAATTCCATTACTAAAGGCACCAAGTAGCGACCTTCTTCAACAAAAAGCACTTCTGCTGATTCTGATAGTACTTGTTGGTGTTTGTGCCAAAGTTTAAAATGCAGCTCCTGCATGTGCGCGCGGATATTGTCCAAGATTATTTGCCAATCTTGGTCACAATGCATCACCCACTGAGCTTGGTATTCTGAAAATACGTAAGCGATGAGTTCGCAGCCATCTTCTTTTACGAGCATTTGCTTAAAGTATTCGTATTCGAATACTGAGCGAAAGAGGGGGGCATCTTTTACGCCGTGAACCTTGAAGTAGTAGGTTCCGGCTCCGTTGAGTATCATTCTTTTATCCATACTCATAATGTAGTCGATTATTGCCAGAGTGCCATTTAAAGGGTATATATAGCTGAATCATTCGATCTAACCATCTATGCTAATCTATAACTATTGATATAACCCTAGGAGACGACTTATGCCATCTTTTGACATAGTCTCAGAAATTGAAAAACACGAAGCACAAAATGCAGTCGATTCAGCCAACCGTGAAGTGACGACACGTTTTGACTTTAAAGGGGTAAAGGCGACCTTTGAATTAAAAGATAAAGAAGTACTCATGACCGCGAATGAAGAGTTTCAAATCGAGCAGATGAAGCCGATGTTGGAGGCGAATCTAATTAAGCGTAAAATTAAGGTGTCTTGTCTTGAGTATGGAAAGTTAGTCGGTGCGGGTAAGCAGGTCAAAATGGCGGCAGAGTTGCGTCAAGGCATTGATAAAGATTTGGGTCGTATTATCAATAAGAAGATCAAAGAAAGTAAAATTAAGGTGAGTTCTGCCGTGCAGGGTGAAATGGTGCGGGTTACGGGCAAAAAACGTGATGAATTGCAGCAAGTAATGCAGATGCTAAAAGCGGATGAAGAGATTGAATTACCGTTGATGTATAAGAATTTTAAAGATTAATGTTGTGCTGTTTTTAGGTGAAAATACAAAAGCTCGCCTTGCTAGTCAGCAAGGGCGGGCTTTTTTAGGTCTGAAGTGTGCGCATGCCAAGGGGCGACTTTAAACAGCAGTAGCATCCCAGGGATGGCGAGTGCCGTGCAGAACAGGTAGAAATTCGTCCAGCCGATACTCTCTACGATAATTCCCGTCGTAGAGCTTGCGAAGGTTCTGGGTAAAGCCGTTAATGCTGTAAACAATGCCAGCTGTGTAGCGGTATAAGCGGGTGACGTTGTACGAGCAATAAACGCGACAAACGCGGCAGTACCCAAGCCAACCCCTAAATATTCAAAGCCAATAACGAAGGCCAGTACCCAAAGGTCGTAGCCTACTTCTGCCAGCAATGCGAAACCTAGGATAGATAAGATCTGTACACCGCCAAAAAGCCACAACGCCTTATTAATGCCAATTCTCAACATTAATATTCCACCGAGAATACCGCCAAAAATCGCAGGCCAGAGTGCGGCATGCTTAGCGACTAAGCCTATCTCTGTTTTTGTGAAACCTAGATCAAGATAAAACGGAGTTGATAAAGCCGTCGCCATGCTATCGCCAAGCTTATAAAGGAACATAAAGGATAAAATCCATAGGGCTGATTGCACGCCGTGACGGCCAAAGAATTCTTGAAATGGTTCTGTAATAGCCGCTTTTAACGTCAGAGGTCGGTGGCTATTAACGTCGGGCTCTTTACTGAAAAGCACCATTAAAATGCCAATAGATAAAAAGGCCGCGGTGATGATGAAGACAGCATCCCAAGCATAATGGTCAGCTAATATAAGTGACAGTGAACCGGGTATCAGTCCTGCTATCCGGTAAGTTGTCACATGGATGCTATTACCTAATCCTAATTCTCTATCGGGCAGGATCTCTCGACGAAAGGCATCAATGCTGATGTCTAAACTGGCACTTAAGAAAGCAGTGATCGCACATAAAATAGCAATCTCTGAAAGCTGTGTTTTAGGGTCTAAAAATCCTAAAAAGCCGATACTCGCTAACATTAAAATTTGTGTGATTAGCATCCAGCTGCGTCGGCGACCGAGTGTCGAGGGTGCATATCGGTCCATTAAAGGAGACCATACGAATTTCCACGTGTAGGGAATGCCGACTAACGCAAAAAAACCGATCTCCTTTAAGCCAACGCCTTCAGTGCGAAGCCAAGCAGGAACAAGTTGATAAAGGATAAAAAGGGGCAGGCCTGAGGCAAACCCAGTGAACAGGCAAATGAGTAATCGACGCTCTAAAAATGGCGCAAGCCAATTGGGTATTACACTCGATAGATGCTGAGTGTTAGAAATCTCAGAATTAGAAGTCTCAGAATTAGAAGAGTTGCCTAGCATTGCCACTGGTAGTCCTTTAAACGAATGCAGCCATTGTGCAACAGAACGCCTTCATCTGCTAATTTGTCTTTTTGAACAAGCCAAGGTTCAGATCCTTCTGGAAAACTTATTTTTCCTTGAGCATTAATGACTCTATGCCAAGGCAAGCGCGAATCTTTCGGAAGGTGTTTTAACGTTCGGCCAACCCAGCGTGCAGAGTTTGGTCTTCCGGCCAAGCGAGCGAGCTGGCCGTAAGTTGCAACATTGCCACTAGGGATAGCGACAATAAACTGGTATAAAGTTTCTTCAAAAGTCATATCTAAATACTATAGAAAAGAGCCTACAAGCGTAAACCACCATCGCACTCAAGAATGCGGCCCGTGTAATAATCGTTTTCAAAAATGAACGCAGCAGAATGAGCAATCTCATCGGGTCTACCCATACGCTTCAACGGAATACCTGCTGCAAATTTAGCCAAGGCTTCTGGTTTCATGCTTTGCGTCATCTCAGTTTCAATAAAGCCAGGAGCAATTGCGGCAACGCGAATATTCTGACGTGCCAGTTCTTTCGCCCAAGTAACGGTCATCGCTGCAACGCCTGCTTTAGAGGCAGAATAATTACTTTGGCCCATATTTCCAGCTCTTGAAATACTGGAAATGTTGATAATACACCCTGCGCAGTCAGGGGTTTCGGCGCTTGTTTGTGATTGTTTGATCATTTGAATTGACGCTTCACGAGCGCATAAAAACACACCGGTGAGATTCACATCAATCACTGCTTGCCATTGCGGCATGCTTAGCTTTGAAATTTCATCACCCTTGGCTTTAACCATAAGGCCATCTCGCAAAATACCGGCGTTATTGATCAGTCCATCTAAGCGGCCTAATTGTGTAGGAATTGCAGTGAAAGTTTCTTCTACTTGTTGTTCATTGGTGACATTACAAGAAAATATCGCTGCTTTACGGCCTGTGGCTTCTACTTGTTTTTGGGTCTCTGCCATATGTTCTGGATTCACATCAATAATGGCAATGTCAGCGCCGCGATTAGCCAAATAGATCGCCATTGCTCGTCCTAAACCTTGGCCTGCACCGGTAATAGCGATCACTTTATGGGTTAGTTGCATGCTGTCATCCTAAAAATTAATGTTAATTCAGAGTGTAAGTCACAAGAGACATGTCTGTCGATACTGCAGACAGTCTGAGCCAGCAAGGCAGTTGTGTTAAAAAGCGTTAGTAGAGGCAATTTTATTAGCCTCATATATAAAATCTTAGGCGATTCTTTACTAAAAATAGTGATGAAAAGGCCTGAGTCTTAAAAATGATCTTGAAATAAGGTCAGATGAACCCAATTATAAAGATATTAATTAAGTTATTTTAGTTTATGTGTAGGAGGGCGAATGCCTCTATTAATTATTTTTATCGTAATTCCTTTAATCGAACTGGCTGTCATTTTAAAGGTTAATAGTTTTATCGGTATAGGCTGGACGCTGGGTTTAATCGTTATTACGGCATTTGTGGGTGTCAAGTTATTGCGTCAGCAAGGTATAAGTACTTTGCTCAGAGCAAATCAAAAAATGCAGCAAGGCCAAATACCTGCTCAAGAGTTGGCAGAAGCTTTTTTATTAGCACTTGCAGGGGCTCTATTGTTAACCCCAGGTTTCGTGACGGACGCCTTTGGTTTTATGCTATTAGTGCCTGCAACGCGCAGAGCGTTAGTTCACAAAGTGATCGCTTTTATTACTCCACGAATGATGACCGGTGGCAGCTTTCAATCGACGAGTAGCTTTCAAGAGGGTTCATTTAAAGATGTTCACTCTCAAAATGACCGCTCTCAAGATAAAATTACGGTCATTGAGGGTGAATATACTAAAGACGATTAAGTCATTGTTAGCTTGTGCTGATTACATCTTTCACAAAGATGACTTTTCAGAATTCGTTTGCCAATCGCTTATAGCCTCTGACTAGGTCATGATTGGCTGAGATTATAGATTCTGAAAAATCATCGGAAGACTTATCGGTTTTAGGCAGTTTAGATAAATCAAAATCCGGCCCAATGTGATGAACAGGCGGAATGACAGATCCTTCAGGTATATCTGTACCTTCAACCACACAGTTATGCCGCAAGACACAGCCATCGGCAATATTACTTCTAAATACCACGCTGTTAAAACCGATAAAAACGTTATTACCGATTGAACAAGGGCCATGAATTATTGAGCGATGAGCAATAGAAGTACGTTTCCCTATACATACTCTAGCCCCTGCTTTTGAATGAATAACTACACCATCTTGAATATTGGAGCCTGCTGCAATTGTAATTGGTTCCATGTTACCGTTTTCATCAGTTTCGTCGGCACGAATGACGGCATAAGGGCCAACGAATACATTATCTTCGATGATTACATGGCCACAGATAATAGCTGTTGTATCAATATACGCACTGCCGCTGACTGTGGGGTAATGACCACTAGGATTTTTTCGTAACATACTGTTTCCTTAAAATTCTGTAGAAGCTTGGTAGCCACCTGGTAATCCGGCAATTGCAACAGCGACTGCGTTGTGAGCGTGAAGACTTTCTTGGTGCTCAACTTTGAACCAAAAATCGTCAATATCTGTAGTATTTTTAAATGCAGTTTTTATGCGTCGTGCTGCATCTTCGCAAAACATCAAATTTTCTCCATTTAACCGAGCAAATTCTTGTTCGTCTTCTCGTTTAACGGCAGTCTGCACGGGTGTACTTATGGCATCTTCTATTAAGTCGATGATGTCTGTGATCAAGAAATAATCTGACGAATGTGTGCGAGTTTTAAGGTAGGCCAAAGAGCGTTGACTGTGAGGTGTTGCAACACTTTCTGCATTAGAAGTTAGCCAGCTTTCTAGAGTATCCACATCAATGGTGGACGATTGAAAGTGTGTGCGAATTGTGTCTGTTAATAATTGTCTGGATAACGATGCAGAGCATGGGCAGGTGCTTGAATATGTGACAACGACTTTAATTTCACTAGAAAAAAAACCATCTGTTTGCTGACATTTGATTTCAACTTGGTAAAACTTCCAACCTTCGTTGTCAGTTATTAACGCTGTGCGTAATAACGGTAAATCAAATGTTAAACTTATGAGGGCATCGCAGCTTAGCATGCGGTGACTTATTATCATGTCGTTGAGGATCTTTTGCATAACATCAGGAGTGAAGGTGTGACGACTGCCATAATTATTAAGTATGCGATACAAGCGGGACATATGAATCCCTTTTGCCTGTTCGTTATCTAAACTGACGTAACAATTTACTTTGCAGTTCACTTTAACAGTACTTGAGGCACTTAATGCTAATGTGACTGGCAGGTCAATTTGATCCATACCTACCCAACTTAACGCGTGAGGATTATGATCAGAGAGAGAATCTGCGACATCGGGTAATAGTTTATTCACGTGTGTGGTTTGATTATTAATGAGCATAATTTCTGCTATTTTTTTCTTTGGAAATAGAGAGGTTGTGCGGGAGTATCTCCCTGAAATAGACAATCATTATCAAAAACTCGAACGCCGTTTACGAAGGTCGTTTTTATTTTTGATTTGAACTGATAGTTTTCAAATACGGACCATTGGCATTGATAATAAAGCTTATTGTCGATTATATTCGGGTGGGCGTCTAAATCGACGAGTACGAGATCTGCAAAGTAACCTTCTTTGATAAATCCCCGCTCTTTAATCGCATAACGCTTTGCTGGATTATGGCAAACTTTTTCAACAATTTTTTCAAGTGAGAAAACACCATTGTGTACTTGTTCTAAAAGCGACAGTAAGGCGTGCTGTACTAGGGGTAAACCCGCGGGTGCTTGCGAATAGGGCTGATTCTTTTCGTTTTTAGTATGAGGTGCGTGATCTGTTGCGATGATGTCTATAACATCATCGTTTATTGCTTTAATTAATGCTTGGCGGTCTTTTTCAGATTTGATAGCTGGATTACATTTAATGAAATTCCCCAAGTACTCGTAATCTTTGTCGTTGAACCACAAGTGATGAACGCAGGCTTCTGCTGTGATTTTTTTTGTATCTATCTTGCCCGCAGTAAAAAGTGACAATTCTTTTTCTGTAGTTAAATGCAATACATGTAGGTCGGCATTAAAGCGTTGTGCTAATCCAACTGCGTAAGAAGATGAAGCATAACAGGCATCCGCGTTTCGAATGATAGGGTGGTGTTTAGCTTGCCATTCTCTTTCAGGTAGTATTTTTTTCAGACGATTTAAGTTTTTTTTGATCGTTTCATTATCTTCACAGTGCGTCGCTATTAATACGGGTGATTGCTGAAATATATCTTCAAGAGCTTTAGGGTTGTCGACTAATAAATTACCAGTAGAAGCACCCATGAATACTTTGACTCCGCAAACTTGTGTAGGGTCAATGCGTTTTATGTCTTCTAGATTGTTATTGGTCGCACCAAGATAAAATGAATAATTTGCAAGGGATGATTTATGAGCAATATCCATTTTATGCTTAATCGCTTGCATGTTTGTCGTGGCTGGAATGACATTGGGCATTTCCATAAAACTGGTTATGCCTCCCGCTACTGCAGCACGAGATTCAGTAGCAATAGTTCCTTTGGTAGCCAAGCCCGGTTCCCGAAAATGCACTTGATCATCGATCATACCTGGTAGTAAATAAAGTCCTTTTGCATCGATAACGTTATCATTAGGGTTTGCTTTTAGTTCAGGTTCAATTCGTTCAATACGTTGTCCGGTGATTCGTATGTCGACTTCTTGAATACGCGACTCATTCACGATTTTGGCATTTTTAATCAGCGTTGAATTCATTCCCTTTCCTATGATGTAATTACAAATGATTTTGTTTCTGGTTCGAAGCTGAAATAAAAACAATGTTGCCGGCCTGTATGGCAGGCAGGTCCCGTTTGATCGACTAAGAATAATAATGCATCACCATCACAATCAATTTTAAATTCTCGGATTGATTGCAGGTTGCCGCTGATTTCTCCTTTTTTCCAGAGTGTATTTCGAGATCGTGACCAATAGGTCATAAATCCAGTCTCTAGGGATTGGCGCAGCGCGCTTATACTCATCCAGGCCATCATTAGAACTGTCTTGCTATTAACATCTTGAGTAATAACAGGTATTAACCCTGCCTCATTAAAGCTGAGATTGTTGATGATAGTTAACGCATTGAATTGGCAACCTTTTGGTGAGTCTTCAATGCTTTTAAAGTATGACTTGCTCATGTCTCGTTTACTCTGGGAATTTCACAAAACTATTTTTAATAGCACTCTTTTTTTTGGTTAGCGCATGTAAGTTTTCACTCAATCTTAATGGTTATGTTATAACATAACAATACAATGTTGAATATGAAATAATAAAGCTAAAATAGATGGAGCGTTGCCAAGTATTTTGGATTTAAATTACATTCAGTGTTCAAAAGTAGAAAAAAGTTGCCATAGGCATTGAAATATCACTTTTTTGCCCCTATCTAACTATCAATGTAAATGAATAGCCGATTGGCTATGTTTGATTTAATAACATCCAAAGCACTGGAGAATGTAGCAAATGAAAATCCGTCCATTACATGACCGTATTGTTGTTCGCCGTAAAGAAGAAGAAACTGCAACTGCAGGTGGCATTATTTTACCAGGCGCTGCTGCAGAGAAGCCAAACCAAGGTGAGGTCATTTCTGTTGGTACAGGACGCATTCTTGATAACGGTTCAGTGCAGGCGCTAGCGGTTAAAGAAGGCGATGTTGTCGTTTTTGGTAAGTACTCTGGTCAAAATACTATCGATATCGATGGCGAAGAATTATTGATTTTGAATGAAAGTGATATCTACGGCGTTCTTGAAGCGTAATTATTACACTCACTTTTTTATTAATTAAACAAATTTTAAGGAAAGATCATGGCTGCTAAAGACGTATTATTTGGTGATAGCGCACGCGCAAGAATGTTGGTGGGTGTAAACATCCTAGCCGACGCGGTAAGAGTAACGTTGGGGCCTAAAGGTCGTAACGTTGTTATCGAGAAATCATTTGGCGCACCAATCATCACTAAAGATGGTGTTTCTGTTGCACGTGAAATCGAATTGAAAGACAAGTTCGAAAACATGGGCGCACAGATGGTTAAAGAAGTGGCTTCTCAAGCTAACGACCAAGCTGGCGACGGTACGACCACCGCGACTGTATTAGCACAAGCAATCATCAGCGAAGGCTTGAAGTCTGTTGCTGCTGGCATGAACCCAATGGATCTTAAGCGTGGCATCGATAAAGCCACTGCTGCTGTTGTTGCTGCCATTAAAGAACAAGCTCAGCCTTGCTTAGATACTAAAGCAATCGCTCAGGTAGGGACTATCTCTGCCAACGCTGATGAAACGGTTGGCCGTTTAATCGCTGAAGCGATGGAAAAAGTCGGTAAAGAAGGTGTGATTACTGTTGAAGAAGGCAAAGGCCTTGAAGACGAGCTCGATGTTGTAGAAGGCATGCAGTTCGATCGTGGTTACTTGTCTCCGTATTTCATCAATAATCAAGAAAAAATGACCGTAGAGATGGAAAACCCATTAATTCTATTGGTTGATAAGAAAATTGATAATCTTCAAGAGTTGTTACCTATTCTTGAAAACGTCGCGAAGTCTGGTCGTCCATTATTGATCGTTGCTGAAGATGTTGAAGGCCAAGCGCTAGCCACATTGGTCGTGAACAACTTGCGTGGCACGTTCAAGGTTGCTGCTGTTAAAGCGCCTGGTTTTGGTGATCGTCGTAAAGCCATGTTGCAAGATCTTGCAATTCTGACCGGTGGTCAGGTGATTTCTGAAGAGTTGGGTATGACTTTAGAAACTGCAGATCCTTCTACTTTAGGCACTGCTAGCAAGATCGTTATCGATAAAGAAAATACCGTGATCGTTGATGGCGCCGGTACTGAAGCCTCGGTTAATACACGTGTTGATCAGATCCGTGCTGAAATCGAAAGCTCTACTTCTGATTACGATATTGAGAAATTACAAGAGCGTGTTGCTAAACTTGCCGGTGGTGTTGCCGTAATCAAAGTTGGCGCGGGTTCTGAAATGGAAATGAAAGAAAAGAAAGACCGTGTTGATGATGCACTTCATGCAACTCGCGCAGCCGTTGAAGAGGGTGTTGTTGCTGGTGGTGGTGTTGCTTTGGTACGAGCATTATCTTCGGTAA
>JBNMPQ010000080.1:0-10329 GCA_051276935.1 Oleispira sp.
CAACTTGCATTCTGGCGATAAAGCGTTGCCATATCTTCGTCTAAAGTCAATGTCGGTGCACACACATCCTGAGGCTGCTCTTTATCTTCTTTCTGCCAATAAACTTGTAAATGAGATTGATGCTCCGCAGAAAACTCTTTTTGCCAACGCCCATAAACATAACCATTTGTCGTCGTTTTATCGGGCGGATTTTGATCGAAATCTATCTGACGTATTTCAGTTTTACCTGATTTATAGCCAGCCTGCATATCAAGGTTAGCCGTATCGTTGAGTTTGTGATGAACGTAGGCATTAATAAAGCCATGTTTACGCCCATCTCTCAAGTCGTCTCTACCCGTTGAATCCCTGCCATCAAAACCTTCATCGGCTTTTACTGAGCCACTCACACGTAAACTGGTAGTATCAAAACTTAAACCATGGCGAAAATGGACATCTTGGGTGCCTTTATTACCCTTGCGCCAAGATACTAACGTTCCCTGACTGTCTTCAGGATGTTTAGTTAAAATATTAATAATGCCCAAATAAGAATTAGCACCATAAAGTGCAGCATTCGGACCCCGTGTTACTTCGATGCGATCTATATCTTCAATCGCTAGGCCAATGTCATCCCAGATGACCGTTGCAATAGCTGACTTATAAACAGAACGGCCATCAATCAATACCTGCAGGCGGCGCATAGTATTAGGATTTGAGCTGTGATAAGCCAATGACGCGTTATTATTATCATCGGCATGACCCACAAACATACCTGGCACAAATTTCATCAATTCAGGGAGTGTTCGAGCACCCCACAGCTTAATATGTCTTGCAGTAATAACAGTAATACTGGCAGGCACTTCGGCTTTCGGTTGTTTTAAGCGTGAAGCTGTCAGCACCATGGGTAATTCCTCCCCAAGCATGGACTCTTCTTCCCAATCAAAGTCATCACTAAAGTCATCACTAAGATCTTGACTGAAAACAGATTGAGAAATACACCCAATCACAAAGGACAACAATACTTTATTCAACGATAAGCTCCCCAATATTAATGTTCTATTGTTTTTTATTGAGTTTAGGCGGAATAACGTGAGAGGTAAACTTGTTCTCTCTAAAAAACAGCAGCCATAACCAAATTATCGCTCTTTGACTGACAGCGACTAAAGATCAGTTTATAATTATTATGATTACACACTCATCGCTAATTTATAGGATTTATCATGGGTTATAATACCATTGCGGCCGGTAAAGATTTACCAAATGACATCTATGTTGCAATTGAAATTCCAGCAAATGCTTCACCGATCAAGTATGAGATCGATAAAGACATGGACGCATTGCTCGTTGACCGGTTTATGGCGACCCCTATGTTCTATCCTGCAAACTATGGATACATCAATAACACGTTGGCTGATGATGGCGACGCATTAGACGTATTAGTAATCACTCCTTACCCTGTAATGCCTGGATCGGTTATCCGCGCACGTCCCGTAGGCGTTTTGAAAATGTCTGATGAAGCGGGCGGTGATGAGAAGCTACTCGCGGTTCCTCACGAAAAATTGACACAGCTGTATAACGATATCCAAGACATCGATGATGTTCCACAGCTATTGAAAGATCAAATAGCCCATTTCTTTGAGCACTACAAAGATCTTGAAAAAGGTAAGTGGGTTAAAGTTGAAGGCTGGGAAAATGCCGACTCTGCTCGTGCCGCCATTATTAAGGCCGCTGCAGCTTACAAGGGTTAATCCCCTCACACTAAGTGTTATTACAGCTCGGTTAGTTGTGGTAAGTATTAATACCCATTATTAACACTTACCCTCAATGACTATATCAGCATGAAAATCCTCTTTGTTTTAGTTTTTATTTATTATCTATCTGGCATTACGTACCTATGACTTCATTACCGATCAACCAATTATTACTGCGAAATCCAGAAATAATCAACGACCAACTATTGATCGTTAATCCTCCTTCAGACCAAGGCTTACTTCAGTTGGTCAAACCTCATGGCTGCCAACTGATTAATTTTGATGCACGCATTCACCAAGCCTGTGAAAAACTAGCGCTACGCTCAGAATTTGGAGTACCTAGCCAACATAAATTTTCTGCTGCTTTAGTTTATTGGCCAAAGTCTAAAGCTTTTGGTCATAGCTTATTACGTTGGTTAGCCAGCCAAATCCAACAGCCAACAACTGTTTATTTACTGGCCGCGAATGACGCTGGCGGCAGAAGTTTAGATAATGCAGTAAAAGATTTTGGTAGCGAAATAATCAAAATGGATGTCGCCCGTAAATGTTCGTTATGGTCTTTTAAGCTAACACCGAACATTGATTTCAGCTGGGAAAAAGAACTGAGCTCCTTCAAATATGACAACTTAGAGGGAGATACCTTAGAATTTGCCACTTATCCTGGGGTTTTCAATTCGGGTAAATTAGACGGCGGGACAAAACTGCTATTGGATCACATCAGCCTTAATAAACGTGGCCGCGTCTTAGACCTCGCCTGTGGCAGCGGCATTATCGGTATAACCTGTAAAACTCGTCAGCCAGAGTTGTATGTAGAAATGGTCGATATCGATGGTATGGCACTGGCATCGGCAGAAATGAACACCAAAAACATGGGCGTTGATTGCACTGTATTTGCAAGTGATGGCCTCAGCCAGACCAAGAAATTCAATACTATTATTTGCAACCCACCTTTTCATCAAGGCAAAGACACCGATTACAATTTTACCCAACAGTTAATTCGCACTGCTAAGCAGCACTTGTTGCCAAGAGGCGAAGTATGGATTGTTGCTAATCGACAGCTCGCCTATGAACAGTGGGCTGAAAAAAGCTGCCATAGCGTAGAAACGGTTGTTCAAGGCAATGGCTTTAAAGTATTACGACTTAAATATTAATATTCAGTATTAACGTCGATTGTCCGTTAAATAACGAGCTTTCTAACATAGATACCTTAAAGTATTAGTAAACATAGAAAGCAAAATCATAAACATCATCTAAACTGTCATAAAGTCTAAAACAGCTTAGGGAGTGTCATAATTTTGCTTTATTCACTATTTGCTTGCAGCGTTATATTAGGAGGCTTAGTCACCGCCATCAGTATTATACGCGGAGGTTATGTTGGTACTTCTGAGGAAAATAATTCTTTACACTCTCCAGAAGAACGCTTCTAAGTCAAAATTGAAGACGTGGGTTGCGTTGCCAATTTAATAGCAACATCGCCTGCAATGCGATCATAGGCAATGCCACCCACATAATACCCTGCCAGCCCAATAACAGCAGTAATACCCCAGAACCTAAAGATGCGATTGCTTGCGCACTGAAGACCATTAAGTCATTCAAGCCTTGAACGCGATGAGTCTCATTTACTTGGTACATTTGGGGTAACAAAGCAGTCCCCGCCACAAACAGTAAATTCCAACCTAAGCCTAGCAATACTAATGCGCCCCAATAATGAACCAAAGCTTGATCCCAGTAAGCAATACTTAAACAGATAATATAAATGCCTAAGCCAACCCACATCATGCTAGTAAAGCCTAATTTACGCACAAACCAGCCTGAGAATAATGAAGGAATAAACATTGCCATAATATGACTTTGAATAACCCACTTAGTCTCCTCTAAGCTATAATGATTTAATTCAACCATGCTGATCGGCGTCGCGGTCATAATAAAACTCATGACCGCAAAACCTACCGACGCACTCCCCATCGCCAACAATATTCCAGGACTGGACAACAGTTCTGAAAAACTGCGCTGGCCCACTTCGCCTTCTTCATGCTTAATTTCAATATTGCGGTAACCGAATAACAGCAACACAAAAGCGACCACAAAACACCCGGCTAAAAGATAAAAAGCGCCCGTGAACGTTTGCTCATGCAATGACTGGCCAATAGTCACTAGCTCTGGACCTAAATACGCGGCAATGATGCCTGCCAATAATAATCGAGAGGCCGCTATAGGCATCAGATCAGTTGATACACTTTCCATAGCCGCAAAACGAAATTGTTGAACGCAAGCCAACACCATACCGACCAGCATAGCCGCCATCACAAAGACAACGAAACTTTCAGTTTGTAAAGCATACACCGCAAGTAATGACGCTAAAATACCCAATACCATAGCCCCTAAAAAAACCCTTTTTCGCCCTTTTACACTCGCCATCACAGACGCAGGATAAACCGCCAATGCGGTACCGATGACCATAGCCGCAATGGGCAAGGTGGCAAGAGTGTCATCAGACGCGAGCTGTTTACCAATTAATCCTCCGACAAATACCACCAGGGGGGCTGCACACATAGCAAAAGCCTGTGCCAGCATTAATATCCAAACATTTTGTGTCATTTCAATTCGCAGATTTAGGGTTAATCGTTATTTATCCACTATAACAAACATAATGGAACACCGTTAAAGTGCATTTTCATATAAACGTCCTAGATTCACCTTGTAACCTCTCGATACCAACATAGAATAAAGGCACTTCTCCTTATATAAAAATAACGACTATGCTTGAAAATTACATCCGCTGGGTCATTGCACACCGAAAATGGATCGCCAGCCTATCCGTTTTCCTTGTTTTAGTGATCAGTTTTGGCGCCTCCAAACTCGTCTTCACAAGTGATTTCCGAGCTTACTTTGGCCCAGATAACCCACAATTGTTGGCGTTCGAAAAAATGGAAAGAACCTTCTCTAAACAAGAGAATGTTTATTTTTATATTCATGCTAAAAAAGGCGATTTATTCACTAACCAAGGCTTAGACCTTATTGAGACGTTGACCGACGAAGGCTGGAAACTCCCTTATTCTCAACGTGTGACATCCCTGCAAAATCATCAGCACACTGATGTAGAAGATGACGATCTAATGATCGATTATCTCTATTATGATGCACTAGAATTATCCGCTGATAATTTGGCAAAAATAAGAAATACAACCTTCTCAGAACCTACTTTGTTGCACCGCTTAATTTCTGAAGAGGGTGCTTCAACGGGCATAAATGTTCGCACTGTTTTGCCTGAAGGCACGACCATTGTGACGTCAAAAGAAACGGTTCGCGCCGCTAGAGAATTAGCTGAGCGTCTTCGCCCTAATTTTCCTGATTTTGATATTTTAGTGGGAGGATCATTAACCTCAAACGTAACAATGGGCGAGGCGATCAAGCAAGACATCGAAAACCTGTTGGGACTTTCTTACTTGGTCATGATCATTACCATGCTTATTTTATTACGTACATTTTCAGGTATGTTATTGACCTTAATGATCATCACATTTTCAGTCGTCTCAACAATGGGGTTATTTGGTTGGCTGGGATTTACAATGACGCCACCGACCGGATTTGTACCGACGGCTATTTTAACCATTGCCGTCGCCGATACCATTCACATTCTAATTAGTTACTATTACGAATTGAATAATGGCCGTTCTAAACTTGACGCGATTCAAGAAGCATTGAGAGTTAATTTTTCTCCTGTATTCATTACTAGCATCACGACCGTCATTGGTGTTTTGTGCTTGAATACTAGCGATTCACCTCCTTACCGCGACATGGGTAATATGATTGCGGTGGGAGTATTCTTCGCCTGGATTTACAGTATTTTATTTTTGCCAGCCATGCTGGCACTCATGCCGACCCCCAAAGGCAAGATTGAAAATAATACACCCTCGATTATGCTTAAATTTGCAAACCTCGTTATTCGCTTTTATAAACCATTATTTATAATTATGGCGTGCCTGATTATTGCCGTAGGCAGCCAACTGCATAGAAATACCATTACAGAGCGCTGGCATGAGTTTTTTGATACCTCGTTCGAGGTAAGAAATACCCTTGAAGCGACCAATGATACATTAGGCGGCTTGCACACTATTTTCTTTGTACTTGATAGCCAGCAAGAAAACGGCATTAATGATCCAGAATACTTACAGCAAACTGATAATTTTTCTCAATGGCTATTAACCCAAGAAAAAGTTTCAAGCGTGGATAGCATTACCAGTATTATTAAGCGCCTGAATAAAAATCTTCATGCCAATAACAAAGACTGGTTTAAAATCCCTGAAAGCCGAGAACTAGCCGCTCAGTACTTATTATTATACGAACTCTCTTTACCACTCGGATTGGGACTTGACGATACCATTAATAACTCACGCTCAGCGTCAAGGCTAACCGTATCGTTTGATAAAGCAGATTCTATTTATATTCTCGAACTTGAGAGAAGATCGTTAGCGTGGTTAAAAGCTAATGCGCCCTCGATTCATGTTGATGAAGGCACAGGGTTAGATATTGTATTTGCTAACCTAACGTTTCGTAATATCGGTAGTATGATGACAGGCACCTCTATGGCACTGGTGTTGATTTCGTTTCTACTGATTTTTGCTTTGCGTTCACTCAAAGTAGGCTTAATCAGTTTAATCCCTAATATTATGCCCGCCATATTAGCCTATGGTATTTGGGGAATGATTAATGGCCAAATTGATACTGCCGTATCGGTGGTAGTTTGTTTAAGTTTAGGCATAGTGGTTGATGATACAGTGCACTTTTTAAGTAAATATTTGCGGGCTCGTCGCGAGCAAAGTCTCGATTCCGAAGACGCTATACGCTATGCATTTAAGACCGTGGGTAATGCGTTACTGGTGACTTCCACGGTTCTAGTCGGCGGTTTTATGGTCATGCAATTCTCACACTTTAACCCCACTAATAACATGGGTATGCTGTTGGCGATCACTATACTAATGGCCCTACTGGTAGACTTTCTTTTTTTACCACCACTATTGATGTTTTTAGATAAACATCGATACACAGTGAAGCGTCTGCAATCACGAAAATCACCTCAGACTCCTGAGCTTGATGATTCCGTTATGGAAGAAAAATAACTTAGCAGTCACTTTCAATTATGCCGTACGAGGTTTATTCTCTACGGCATACATCTCTAGAATAAACGTGAGTATGAACAAGCTTAAACGCACAGAGATTTTTACGCGTCTGCGTAATGAAAATCCAAATCCAGAAACAGAATTAGAATATACCAGTCCCTTTGAGCTATTAGTGGCCGTTGTCTTGTCAGCACAGGCAACCGACGTCAGTGTGAACAAAGCAATGCGCAAGCTTTACCCTATAGCCAATACACCCGAAACCATTTATGCATTGGGTGAAGAAGGCTTAAAAGAATACATAAAGACCATCGGTCTATTTAACAGCAAAGCTAAAAACGTTATCAAACTGTGCAAAGATCTTATAGAGCTCCATAGTAGTGTCGTACCGGATGATAGAGAAGCATTAGAAGCGTTGGCTGGCGTTGGGCGTAAAACCGCTAACGTGGTATTAAATACCGCCTTTGGCCATCCTGTAATGGCTGTTGATACCCACATTTTTCGCGTATCAAATCGGACTAAGATTGCACCGGGCAAAAATGTCGATGAGGTCGAACGAAAACTGGTACGCTTTATTCCGCAAGAATTTATGATGGATGCACATCATTGGCTTATTTTGCACGGTCGCTATACGTGTATTGCTCGAAAGCCAAAATGCGGCTCGTGTATTATTGAAGATTTATGTGAATATAAAGATAAAATAGAAATTGATTAAACATTAGAAGATTTATAACGCTCAGACGATAAGTACCTAGGAGTACATCATGAAAATTTTACATACCATGCTTCGCGTCAGTAACTTAGAAAAATCGATTGAATTTTATACTCAAGTCATGGGTATGAAGTTGTTGCGCCGCCGTGATAATGAAGAATACCGCTATACCCTTGCCTTTGTGGGCTACCAAGATGAAAGCGAAGGTGCCGTACTTGAATTGACTCACAATTGGGATACTCACGAATATGATTTAGGCAATGGGTATGGCCATGTCGCCTTAGAAGTAGACGACATTTATGCGACGTGTTCGGTTATCGAAGACCTTAAAGGAAAAATTAGCCGTGCTCCTGGGCCTGTCAAAGGTGGCAAAACGGTCATTGCCTTTGTTGAAGATCCCGATGGTTACAAAATAGAACTCATTGAGAGAAAAGAAGATCCTGAATACGCACTATAATAAATCCTGGGCTTAAAATAATGCTATTTATAATAAAAACATGATTGATCAAGGCGAATTCTTTCAGACTCCCAACCCTTGCAGAAGTATTTGCACGGTGAATAATAAAGGCTTCTGTAAAGGCTGTTTTCGCAGTCGTGAAGAACGCTTTCATTGGAATGAGTTTACTGAATACCAAAAACACCTGGTCGTTCAAATATGTCAGGGGCGTGAAAAAAGGGTCGATGCTGCAAGACATAAAAAAATGCTGCAAGAAGCTCAAGCAAAAGCACAACAAAAAGCCCAATTCGATTTATTTGGTGAGGCTATTATTTTTCAAGAATCTGAAGTAGCCAAAGATATAAACGAAAAGGACCCACAAATCGACCTGTTTTAATCACGAGTATTTTTCAGCTACACATCGCAATGCTGGAAGTAATGAATTGCTTCCAACGTAACGTATCTTCAGTATATTTTGTTGGTTTATATTCAGCACCTACCCAACCCTTATAACTTGAATATTCAATCGCATAAAAGATGGATTTGAAGTCTAGTTCACCCGTGCCTGGCTCACCACGCCCAGGGAAGTCTGCGAATTGGATATGGCCAATTTGATTACCCAAACGACTAATGATGGCACTCACATCACCTTCTTCCATGCGCGCCATGTGGTAAATATCAAATTGCATTTTAATATTTTCATGTTCACTTTCTTCAACAACATCAAGCATTTGTTGAACGTTATGAATCAAAAATCCAGGCATATCAAACGTGTTAATCGCCTCAAACGTTACTGTAATCCCTAACGGTTTAAACATCTGTGCGGCAGTATTAAGGTTACGCTTAAACGTGCTCAAATATTGCTCACGTTTATTAGCATCCATGCATCGGCCAGGCAATACATTAACTCGCTTAATTCGCAGAGCAGTAACGTAGCTTAAACACTCAACCAACGCAGCAGCAAATTCTGCTTCTTTCCCTGGTACTGAAGCGAGACCCTCCCCCCCCTCCATTAGGTCCCCCGCGGGGACATTAATCAAAACGCATTCTAAATTATGATGTTGTAATTGCACTTTAATATCTGCAATTTTTTCAACGTATGGAAATTGAATCTCAACGGCATTAAAACCTGCCGCTTTAGCGGCTGCAAAACGTTCTAATAAGGGCTGTTCAGTAAATAACATTGATAAATTAGCGGCTAATTTCATTATTTTTTTTCCTTGTCTTTCTGCTGATTAGCCAGATACATTTCTATGAATGTTGAAGGATCACTTTCGCTGAACCCTTTACTCGCATGCACACGCATAAGCTCAGTACCTAACCCTACCATCGGAATCGAAGAGCCATTATCTTTTGACAGTGTGTTAGCCATATTTAAATCTTTTAATAATGTTTTCACGTGCCATTTAACAGGTTCATAAGCACGCTCCGCCATTCTTAAACCCGTAAGCTGAAGCGGTATAGAATCCGCGAAACCGCCTTTTAATGCTTGTGGAATTTTGCGGCTGTCGACACCTGACGCTTCGGCTAAAGCCATCACTTCAGCCATTACTAATACATTGCAGCTAACAAGCATTTGGTTACAAATTTTAGCCACCTGACCTGCTCCAACGTCACCCATGTAAGTAACACGCTGACTTAGAGGTTCCAATAATGAACGAACAGAATCGAGTATGCTTTCTTCACCACCTGCCATCACCGCAAGAGTTCCTTGCTCAGCACCCGCAACGCCACCCGAAACCGGTGTATCTAGCCAGTGACATCCTTTATCAGAAACGTACTTAGCTAAATGACGTGTTGCTTCAGGGTCAATACTGGAAAAATCAATTATGATTTTACCCGCTGTGATGTTGTCTAAAATGCCTAATTTAGATAAAACGATGTCTTCTACTGCCGCAGTATCGCTAACACACAACATGATAATATCTGAATTTGCACATAAGTCGGCAATACTACTGACAGCACGAGCACCTTGTTTCACCGGCTGTTGAGTCTTTTCGGAGTTACGATTCCAAACAGTAACGGCATAGCCAGCAGCCAACAAGCGACATGACATAGGGATACCCATCAACCCCATGCCAATAAAACCAATTTTCGCTAACGCCACACAAACACCCCTAATTATCATTATTTTGGCAATAATACCAAACCTGAAGCCTTAGTACGACTTAGATAACGCCAAACAAAAGAAGCCTACGCTTTTCAACACAAAGTTACGCGATTTTTAGAATCCTTTCCTATGCTTGTTTTACAAGACGACAAAGGAAGTAGCAATGGATCAGGCACTTACAGCAAAAGTTTTACGCCTTGCCAATTCAGCTCACTACGGCGCTTCGC
>JBNMPQ010000081.1:0-10252 GCA_051276935.1 Oleispira sp.
ACTAAGTGATGGCTTAAGCAAAAAATATAGGTGAACCATGGCGAAAACGACCTTCCATTTTGAAGAATCCCTAGCAGAATTAGAAAGTCTGGTTGAACGCATGGAATCGGGCGAAATGAGTTTAGAAGATTCCTTAAAGGCGTTTGAGCAAGGTATTAAATATACGAGAGACTGCCAAAACGCACTCACGAAAGCCGAGCAAAAAGTTCAGCTGCTATTACAGAAGAATGGTCAGATGGAAGCTCAGCCTTTCAGTAGTCCATCGATTGAAGACGAAGACTAATTGTTATGACCCTATCAGCGACCTTTAAGCAACAATTGCTTGCGAGTCAGCAGCGCTGTGATGACGCATTAAGTAATTCATTGAAACATCTCAATATAAGTGATCCTTATCTTGCCGATGCCATGTCTTATAGTTTGTTTAATGGCGGTAAGCGTGTGCGCCCTTTCTTGGTTCAAGCAACGGCCCAAGCGATGGGTGTTGATGATACTGGGGTCGATATTGCGATGGCAGCGGTTGAAATGGTGCACAGTTACTCGCTCGTCCATGATGACTTGCCTGCGATGGACGATGATGCGTTACGTCGAGGGCAGCCGACGTGTCATATTCAATTTAACGAAGCGACCGCTATTTTAGCCGGTGATGCATTATTGACGGGCGCGTTTGAGATTTTAGCTGATATGCCCTCAGGTTTTTCAAGTGATCAGCGTTTGAAATTGGTGAGTTTATTAAGTCAGGGGTCGGGCGCCGCGGGAATGGTTGCAGGGCAAGCAATTGACCTTGCTTCTGTGGGTAAAAGCGTTGACCTTGCTCATCTTGAGCGCATGCATGGCCATAAAACCGGTGCACTGATTCGTATGAGTGTCTTAATGGGGGCGCATTGTGGGCAGCCTGATGAGGCGACATTAGCGCAGCTAACGGTCTATGCAAACGCCATTGGCCTTGCATTTCAGGTGCAGGATGACATTTTAGATATCGAAAGTGATACCGCAACGTTAGGCAAGCAACAGGGGGCTGATGTCGCGTTAAACAAGCCGACTTATCCTGCTTTATTAGGTTTAGAGGGTGCGAAAGAGAAGGCCAATGAATTGCATCAGTTGGCGGTAGACGCGTTAAAAACCCTGTCTGGTGATACGACTGCCCTTGAGCAACTGGCCGATTACATCATTACTCGCGACCATTAATTTTTTGAACCTAACGCGCAGCTCATCAAACGTTATAACCGTTCACTCGATTGTTTACCTACGGTCCCTAAACTTAGCGCCTAAGTTTAGATTTTAAATTTAAGTCCTCAGCTTGGGCTATAAGCGCAGGTTCTCTATAATGGGTTCTAAATATGGGTTCTACTTGCCGAGCTAGAGGGGTAGAATAGCCCTTTTCTATAATGAATAAGTGCTCGAGGGAGGGACGCTATATGGGTTCTTTTCTACTAGCCAGCCAACATCGTGAAGTGCATGTTTACTGAAATACCCAATGAAAGACCCTCTACTCCGTTATTGGACTCTGTGACCAATGCGGCAGACTTGCGTTTATTGGCTCTCGATCAACTTGAGCAATTTAATCACGAGTTACGCGAATATTTAATCTATAGTGTTGGTCAATCTGGCGGACACTTCGGTGCTGGCCTTGGTGTGGTTGAGTTAACCACCGCCCTTCATTACGTTTTTGATACTCCCAACGATAAATTAGTGTGGGATGTCGGCCATCAGGCCTATCCTCATAAAATCATTACCGGTCGCCGTGAGCAAATGCCTAGCATTCGCAGTAAAGAAGGCCTAGCCGCTTTTCCACTCCGCCGTGAAAGTGAATACGATACCTTCGGTGTAGGTCATTCTAGCACGTCGATCAGTGCGGCCATGGGTATGAGTCTTGGTATGCGTGCGATGGGTAACGATCACCAAGCAGTCGCAATTATTGGCGATGGCGCGATGACGGCAGGCATGGCGTTTGAAGCGTTGAATCATGCCGGCCATGAAAAAGCCGATATGCTGGTTATTTTAAATGATAACGACATGGCAATTTCAGATAACGTCGGCGCGTTGAATAAGTATTTTACCCGCCTATGGTCTAGCCCAACGTACACTTCTTTTCGAGAAGGCAGTAAAAAAATATTGCAAAAAAGTACGACAGCTTGGGAGTTTATGCGCAAGACCGAAGAACATATGAAAGCCATGGTTGCCCCCGGTATTTTATTTGAAGAACTCGGTTTTAATTATTACGGCCCAATCGATGGTCATGATACCGAAGAGCTCGTACATACTTTAGCCAATTTAAAAAAAATGCCTGGACCAAAATTTCTTCACGTAGTGACGAAAAAAGGCAAAGGTTTTGCGCTAGCGGAAGAGCAGCAAATTAAATATCATGCACTTAAAAAACAGCATATACATACTCCAGCTACGATCGCTAAACAGACCTATTCCAATGTATTTGGTGACTGGTTATGTGATATGGCCGAAGTTGACGAACGCTTAATGGGGATAACCCCTGCCATGCGCGAAGGTTCCGATATGATTCGATTTTCTGAACTGTATCCTAAGCGTTATTTTGATGTCGCCATCGCAGAGCAGCATGCTGTTACTTTAGCAGGTGGTATGGCGTGTGAAGGTGCTAAGCCAGTCGTGGCTATTTATTCGACTTTTTTACAACGCGGTTATGATCAGTTAATTCATGATATTGCGTTGCAAAATTTGGATGTCATGTTTGCCATTGACCGTGCAGGGCTGGTGGGGGAGGATGGGCCTACCCACCATGGCGCTTATGATTACAGTTTCTTACGCCCAATTCCAAACATGGTAATAATGGCACCGTCGAATGAAGATGAATGCCGCCAAATGTTATTTACAGGTTATCAATACCAGGGACCAACAGCGGTGCGTTATCCGCGCGGTTCTGGAGCCGGCGTTGACGTGAACCTGCAAATGCAGTTATTAGCGATCGGCAAAGGCATTATGCGTCGTACTCGAAGTAGCGAGTCAGATTCAAGTAAGTCGATCGCTATTTTAGCTTTTGGTTCTTGTGTTAATTTTGCTTTAGACGCCGCCGAGGAATTAGAACAAAAGGGCATTGATATAAGTGTTGCTGACATGCGATTTGTAAAACCATTAGATGAAGCGCTGGTAATAGAGCTAGCTCAGTCTCATGACCAACTTATTTGTATTGAAGAAAATGCGGTAATGGGTGGTGCTGGATCAGGGGTATTGGAGTATTTGTCAGCGCAGTGTATTGCTACGCCCTGCCAGTTAATGGGCATTCCTGATCGTTACATCGAGCATGCATCTCCAACTGAGCAGTTGGCTGATGTGGGTATTGATCAAGCGGCTATCATCGCGAAAGTGATGAGTTTTTAATAACTCATCACGTCACTCGCAACTAAGAATGCCCTTCACCGTGAATTACGGTAAAACAATGTGCTGTTTGCTTAAACGTTATCATCCTGATGGCTAATATTTGCTTTTTCAGTGCTTTTTAAATAGTGACCTAGCTTGCTCGCCTTCGTATTTAAGTAGCCATCGTTATGTGGGTTACGACCCACTTCAATCGCTACACGCTCTAAAATATTAACGCCTGCTTCAGATAATGCTTTCACTTTACGGGGATTATTCGTCATTAAACGAATGGTTTTAACGCCTAGATGCGCCAGCATTGGCTGACACATATCGTACTGACGTAAGTCAGCACCAAACCCTAATCGTTCGTTGGCTTCTACGGTATCGGCACCTTGATCTTGCAGGTTGTAGGCTTTGATTTTGTTTAACAGACCAATGCCGCGACCCTCCTGACGAAGATACAGTAATACACCATGCCCTGCTTTAGCGATAGAACTCAAGGCTTCTTCTAGCTGATAACCACAGTCACAGCGCATACTAAAAAGCGCATCGCCGGTAAGGCATTCAGAGTGAGCGCGCGCTAGCACAGGCTCACTAGCGTTAATATCGCCCATCGATAAGGCAACATGTTCTTTCCCCGTTGTTTCGTCTTCGAAACCATGCATAGTAAATTCACCAAAAGGGGTTGGCAATTTAGAGGAGGCAATGTATTTAATACTCAAAAAGAAAACCCTCGGTACTTAGGAAATTAATAACCGTGTAAAGAAGGTTATCAAGTAAATCATTTACGGAAACTGAATAAAATTGGGTCACATTTTAACAAGATTAATCGCCGCTGACTAATTAAGAGACGCAGTAACGTTAATTTATTCTTGATATGATAATAAATAGCTTATTATTGTCACCCGTGTATTAGGCTGTTCGTTAGATTAATTAGTATAGGTAGCTCAGTATGATTTGGATTTTAGTCTTCATTTTATTATTAGCGTTATTCTTACTTCCACAGTGGTGGGTTGGACGCGTACTTAAGCGACATGGAAAAGAGCGTGACGACTTTCCTGGCTCGGGGGGTGAATTAGCCCAGCATTTAATTAAGACCGAGGGTTTAGAAGGCGTGCAGGTTGAAGCGACAGAGTCAGGTGATCATTATGATCCTATGGATAAAATGGTCAGGCTGACTCCTGATAAATTAGAGGGACGCTCTTTAACCGCTATTGTTGTTGCGGCGCACGAAGTGGGTCATGCGATTCAAGATCATCATAAAGAGACAACCTTTAACGCGCGTATTAAAGCGGCAAAGTTTGCCAATATAGCGCAACGTATTACTCCGATCGCTTTTTGGTTAAGTCCTGTTATTGCATTGATAAACCCGGGTGCCAGTCGAGTAACGTTAGGCATTGCAGTGCTATCAATATTGGCGAGTACGCTCGTACACTTAATAACCTTGCCTGTTGAGTGGGATGCTAGCTTTGGTAAAGCGTTACCTATCTTAGAAAAAGGTGGCTATTTAAATGACCAAGATATGAAAGGTGCACGACAAATATTATTAGCGGCGGCGCTAACCTATGTTGCGGGTTCGCTGGCTAGCCTATTAAATGTATGGCGTTGGTTGCGTTATTTGAAACCTTAGACTTTTGTCGAAAAATTAGACTTGAAAAATTGAGACTTCAATGAACAAAATGATACGAACAGGTTTGCTGCAGAGTATGTTGCCGATCAAATCAAAGAGAGTCTTCACGTTACTTGGACTCACTCTAAGCCTCACGTTAACAGGGTGTGCAGGGACTCATAGTCATAATGATATGAACGGTGGTGGGCAAGTTTTCGCAATGTCGTCTGCTCCTAATGAAGTAAAATCGGTGATGCGCTCACAACCTCACAGGTCGAATATGAGCGAAGGTGTTAGTGAGCAAGAGCGTAAGTTAATCAAAAGTAGCTGGTTGACCCTGAGCGTAAAAAATTTAACGCAAGCAGAGATCCAGGCGAAAGCTATTGTAGAGCAGCAAGCAGGGTATATTCAAAATACTCATGATGAACAAGATAAGTCCTTCAATCTGTCTATTCGGGTTCCGCAAGATCACTACGTTCCTACGCTGATTGAGCTTAGAAAAGTGGGTGACATTATTTCCGAAAACGAAAGCGTCCAGGATGTAACGACAGAGTTTATCGATAATAAGGCTCGTTTGAATAACTTACATAAACTGCGCAATCGCATTCAGTTGTTATTAAATCGAGCGGATCGAATTGAAGATTTGTTGAAAATTGAGCGTGAACTCAATCGTACCCAAAGTGAGATTGATCGTTTGGAAGGCCGAATGAAATATCTTAAAGGACAGGTTGATTTCGCTTCGATAGAGTTTAGTGCTGAGAAACAAAAGACGTATGGGCCGCTAGGTTATTTCTTTATGGGCATCTGGTGGGGTGTTGAAAAGTTGTTTGTGTGGGACCAGTAACGTGTTGAATAGAAGAGGCGATGGCCTCTTCTATTTAAATTTAGTGCTAGAAAAAATACGCTAAACCTTGAACACAAATCAGAGCAAATACCCCCGCTAGAACGTCATCGATCATAATCCCAAAACCTCCATGAACTTTTTCATCTAACCATTTAATTGGCCAAGGTTTGAGTATGTCAAAGAAACGGAAAAGTGCAAAACCAATAATGATCCATTCAATGCCAGCAGGCAGCGCGATATACGTTATCCAAAGACCAATCCACTCATCCCATACAATTCCGCCATGGTCGTGAACGCCTAAGTCTTTCGAAGTCTGTTCACATAAATACACACCAAAGGCAAAGCCAGCGATTAAAACGCACAAATAAGGAATGAGTGGCACATCTTGTAAAAATAACCACCAAAACGGAATCGCCGCCAAAGTACCAAACGTACCGGGTGCTTTGGGTGCACAGCCAGAACCTAAGCCAAAGGCTAGAAGGTGAATAGGGTTGCGTAAGTTGGGTTTAACCGTTGATGTCATTTCGCTGATCCATTTAAACAAGGGTGAGACTAAAAAATTTAAAATTAAGTAAAAACCTTATGATAAATCATAATGCAGGTAGCATCTTAGAAATTTTCAGCTATCTTAGAGGGCACAATTATTAGCTCGCGACAAAATGACTAATATTTTTCATTTACTAAGGTCTCTCATGTCTGAAAGCATTAGCCGTATTCCCAAAATAGTCTGGATAATAACCCCGTTATTGGCCGTGGCTTTTGTCACTTTTTTGTTCTTTTTAAAGACAGTTCCTTCCGGTGATGAGCTAGAGGCTGTTAAAGGTGATGCCAAAAAAGTTTTACAAACTGGTGTAACTCGCGCGAAAGCAGAGGCTCGTAAAGAAGCAGAGAAGCAAATTGCCAAGCCTGCGTATGATTTTTATAAATTATTAAAAGACAGTGATGTTCCTGTGCCAAGCGCGGAAAAATCACATTACACATCAACGCCTAAGTCTGATGAAGCGAAGTACCAATACAGTCTACAAGCCGCGTCATTCCGGACTAATGAGCAAGCGGACAGTCTAAAAGTAACGTTGATTATGGAAAACCTTTCCAGCTTTATTGAGCCGGTTAGTGTGAAAGGAACACCGTATTATCGAGTGATGGTCGGCCCATTTACCGATCGTTCAAAAATGAATAAAGCGCAAGATGTCTTAGCCAATCATAGAATCAATGCGTTAGTTATTAAAAAACCCATCAAATAATCCATTCAGAAGAAAGAGGGTAATACTTATTCATTAACAAAGATTATGGCGCATTTATCATAGATGTTTGTCGTGTCTTCTCAATGATTAAGCGCTTATTCTACTGTCTTTAGTTGTCTTGTGAGTCTCTTGTGCGATCTATCCTCCCAAAATCAAATGCTATTGTCCCTGTTACAGACAAAATTCACTTTACTCGTGATGAATTAGAGTCTTGCGGTCATGGCGGGCTGTTTAAATCCAGTGACGCCCAGCTGCCGACAGGACCGCTGCTGATGATGAGTCGTATTGTTGACATTAAGCCTCATGCTGGATTATTTAAAAAAGGCGAAATTGTCGCTGAATTTGATATCAATCCAGAGTGCTGGTTTTTTGAGCATCACTTTGTGGGTGATCCGATTATGCCGGGAAGCCTAATGCTGGAAGGAATGTGGCAAACGTTAGGTTTCTATCTTGGTTGGAGTGGCTATCCAGGAAAAGTAAGGGCCTTAGGTGTTGGTGATTTGAAGCTGAAAAGTGAGATCGCCCCCGACGCTGGCTGCATTGAATATAGAATTAACATTCGTCGCATTGTTGCTCGCCAAACTGTATTAGCGATTGCTCAAGGCAGTATTTATCAAGCGGGTCGAGAAATTGCCAGTGCCAAAGATCTGCGCGCAGGTATGTTTCAGGGTTGAAATCACAACAGGCTGCCCCCAATTAGTTTGAATAATGATTGCTATCATATGGGTTTATAAGGCAATCAACCGAATTCTTTGGGAGTAAACTATGACAACAATTGTATCTGTACGCCGTGGCGATGACGTCGTAATTGGTGGCGATGGCCAAGTATCACTTGGCAATACAGTCATGAAAGGTAATGCTAAAAAAGTACGTCGTTTATTTAATGGCCAAGTCATTGCTGGCTTTGCCGGTGGAACGGCGGATGCTTTTACTTTATTCGAAAAACTTGAAGCTCAGTTACAAAAGAATCAAGGTCAACTAACCCGCGCGGCAGTTGAGCTTGCTAAAGAATGGCGTTCAGATCGTGCCCTGCGTAAGCTAGAGGCGATTTTAGCGGTAGCTGACCATACGGCTTCATTAATTATTACTGGCAATGGTGATGTACTTCAACCAGATGATGATCTTATTGGTATTGGCTCTGGGGGTAACTATGCGTTATCGGCTGCCCGTGCCTTATTAGACAATACCGATTTATCGGCACGTGACATCGTTGAAAAAAGCTTAAACATTGCCGGTGACATTTGTGTCTTCACCAATCAAAACTTTACTATTGAAACCATGACGGCGCCAGCTGATGATCAGTCTATTGCCGATGCCGCGACTCTTGCGATTAAGAAAGAGGAAGAAAAATGAGCTCCATGACCCCAAGAGAAATTGTTCACGAATTAGATCGTCATATTATTGGTCAAAGTGACGCCAAGCGTGCGGTCGCCATTGCTTTGCGTAACCGCTGGCGTCGTATGCAGCTAAATGAAGAGCTGCGTGAAGAAGTTACCCCGAAAAATATTTTAATGATTGGCCCAACGGGAGTAGGTAAAACAGAAATTGCCCGTCGTTTAGCGAAACTCGCGAACGCCCCTTTTATTAAAATCGAAGCCACAAAATTTACCGAAGTGGGTTATGTGGGCAAAGATGTAGAATCCATTATTCGTGATCTCGTAGAAACGGGATTCAAAATGCTGCGCGAACAAGAGATGTTGAAAGTTGATCAGCGTGCTTATGAAGCCGCAGAAGAGCGCATTCTGGATGTACTACTACCGCCAGCGCGAACGCCGGAAAAAGCCGAGTGGGATACGACCACTAATCTAGAAAGTGAGTCACCGAAAAAAGAAGATTCTTCTACACGTCAAATTTTCCGTAAAAAATTACGGGAAGGGCAGCTAGACGATAAAGAAATTGAAATCGATTTAGCTCAGCAAGGCCAAATGGGCGTTGAGATAATGACACCTCCTGGCATGGAAGAAATGACTAGCCAGCTGCAAAGTATGTTCTCGAACATGGGTGGCGATAAAAAAGCGAAGCGTAAACTTAATATCAAAGATGCGTTTAAGCAAATCAAAGACGAAGAAGCCGCTAAGATGCTGAATGTCGATGAGTTAAAAGCTCGTGCAGTGGACGCGGTTGAACAAAATGGTATCGTCTTTATCGACGAAATCGATAAAGTTTGTAAGCGCCAAGAAAGTGGGTCAGGTGGAGATGTTTCTCGTGAAGGCGTACAACGTGATTTGTTGCCACTCATCGAAGGCTGCACGGTCAGTACTAAATACGGGATGATCAAAACGGATCATATTTTATTTATTGCTTCAGGTGCCTTTCACTTAGCGAAACCGTCCGATTTGATTCCAGAGCTACAAGGTCGTTTACCGATTCGAGTAGAACTTCAGGCATTAACTCCTGAAGATTTTCAGCGTATTCTAACCGAACCTAAGGCTTCGTTAACCGAACAGTATGTCGCGTTATTAAAAACAGAAGACGTGGATTTAAGCTTCACTGAAGAAGGTGTTAAGCGCATCGCCGAAGTGGCGTTTGAAGTTAACGAAAGCACGGAGAATATCGGTGCTCGACGTTTGCATACCTTGTTAGAACGCTTACTTGAAAAAGTATCATTTGCGGCAACAGATCTCTCCGAAGCGGTGGTGGTTGATGCTGAATACGTGAATGAACATCTGGGCAAGATTGCCCAAGATGAAGATTTGAGTCAGTTTATTTTATAACAAGTGTTAAGTGTAGATTAAAGATCGGTGCATCAGTGGTTGGTCTTTAATCTGTATTAACGGCTAATTGTTTTATTATCCCCCTTTTAAAATAGGAAAGGCCCTTTGTCTCTTATCCCCTCTGATATTAAAGTTCGAAAACAAAGCCAGTGCTTAGAATTAACTTACCCTAGTAATAATGGTGGCAACGATCGCTTTCAGTTGAGTTTTGAACTATTACGCGTTCACTCACCTTCTGCAGAAGTTCGTGGTCATGGTACTGGTAATGACGTTTTACAGTATGGGAAAAAAGAGGTGGTATTACTCAATATTGAACCCGCAGGCAACTATGCCTTAAAGTTAGTCTTTGACGATGGGCATGACTCGGGTTTGTACGACTGGAAGTATTTACGCCATCTATGTGAAAATAGAGATGAGTTGTGGCAACGTTATTTAAAACGATTAGGGCAGGCCGGCTTAGCAAGAGAGTCGAATGTGATTCAATTTAAAAGTCTTTAAATAAAAAATTAAAAAT
>JBNMPQ010000082.1:0-10180 GCA_051276935.1 Oleispira sp.
TACATGATTGGCGCCATCGACGAAGCGCATGAAAAGAACAAACAGTCAGCTGTCGAGGAGGGCTAATATGCCAGCAACGCATATGACTCTTAAAGTTTTGTTGCCTTATAAAGTATTTGCTGAAGAATATAATGTGGTGCGTATTGTCGCTATGACGCATCAAGGAGCGTTTGGCATATTACCGAATCGATTAGATTGTGTGGCGTCTTTATCCGCGGGCATTTTAGTTTTCGAAATAGAAGGCGAAAAGGAAGTTTACCTTGCAGTTAATGAAGGGGTATTGGTAAAAACCGGTTTGGATGTTCGCGTTTCTGTGCGCAATGCCATGAAGGGTATGGGGTTGGATGAACTCCGCGCAGCGGTAGAAGAAGAGTTTATGCAGCTTAACGAACAAGAAAAAAATCTGCGTTCTGTTTTGACCAAAATGGAAAGTGGTTTTGTGCAACACTTGGCGGCTTTCAAACAAGATGCGACCTTTTTATGAAAAAAACATTATGAAAAAAAAGTCCAACAGCCAATACAGTCAACACGTGGGTGATATGGCGAAGCGCAAACTCAAAGCTCAACGCCATGTTACTAAAACGGTTTGGTTTGGTTTGGGGATGATGGGGTTAGTCGGCTGGTCTGTGGTGGTGCCTACTCTACTGGGTGCTGCTCTGGGTGCTTGGTTGGATGATCTTTATCCTGGTGGACGCTCGTGGACATTGGCGTTGTTGATCGCGGGTCTTTGCTTGGGTTGTTTTAGTGCTTGGCATTGGATAGAAAAAGAAGACAAAAATATTCATCAAGATGAGGATTACGATGATGTTGATTGATTTGAGCAGTAATCTATTTCCCAGCAATGTATGGGCGAGCAGCACGCTTGCGCTGTTAGTTGGTATGTCACTGGGCGCTTTTTATTTTGCAGGTCTTTGGTGGACAGTGCGACAGCTTGATTCAAATCGAAATGTTGCGCCTGTATTCCTATTGAGTATGTTATTTCGAACGGCGTTTGTGGTATTGGGTTTCTATGTGCTTTTGGGAAATGATTGGCGGCAATTATTGCTAGGTTTAATCGGATTTATGCTCGTTCGTTTTTGTTCTACACGTTACATTTCAGGCGTCACTTTTATTAGAGAAGAAGTCTGATGCATCTTAGCCCTGATCAAATTATATATTGGCAAATGGGTTTTCTAAAACTCAATGCGACCATCGTATTTACTTGGCTGGTTATGCTAGTGCTGGTATTAGGCTCTATCTTAATTACCCGCAAACTGTCTATCAATCTAAAGCGTTCACGCTGGCAGAACCTGTTGGAAGTGGTGGTGATCACTATTAGTAAGCAGATCGAAGAAGTGGGGTTAAGCCAACCTCATCGCTATCTTAGTTTTCTAGGGTCGTTGTTTTTGTTTATTGCGCTCTCTGCCTTGGGCACTACGATACCAGGTTTTGAACCCCCCACGGGATCGCTCTCTACCACCACGGCATTAGCCTTGTGTGTTTTGGTGGCGGTGCCGTTATTTGGTATTCAGGAACAAGGCGTGGGTGGCTATCTATCTTCTTATACCAAGCCGACCATTATTATGCTGCCGTTTAATATTATCAGTGAGGTGTCTCGCACTTTGGCGCTCGCGGTACGTTTGTTTGGCAACATGATGAGTGGCGCAATGATTATCGCGATCTTGCTCACGATTACGCCTTTCTTGTTTCCTGTGGTGATGACCTTGCTTGGTTTACTAACAGGCATTGTGCAAGCTTATATCTTTTTTGTTTTAGCAACTGTGTATATTGCAGCGGCTACACGTACGCAAAAAACGACGATTTAAACTTATGAATATTTATGGAGTCTCTATGGATAGTATGACGATTATTGCGGTGGTATCGATTATTACTGCTGGGCTAACAATTGCCATCGGTGTTATTGGTCCTTCATTGGGCGAGGGTAGGGCAGTGGCCGCTGCGCTGTCTTCATTAGCTCAGCAACCGGATGCGTCAGCGACGATTACACGAACCTTGTTTGTGGGTTTAGCGATGATTGAATCCACGGCTATTTACTGTTTTGTGGTATCGATGATTTTGCTGTTTGCTAATCCTTTTTGGAACTACGGTATTGCCCAAGTGGCAGGTCAGTAACTTATGTTAGGCAATAAAATATGCTAATCGATTGGTTTACCGTTATTGCGCAAGTAATCAACTTTCTTGTTTTGGTGTGGTTGCTTGCTCACTTTTTGTACCGGCCTATTCTTAACGCCATTGATGAGCGTGAAAAGCGCATTGCCGATGAGCTTGCTAATGCCGATAGTAAGAGAGCAGAAGCCGAGAAAGAGCGTGATGAATTCCAGCAAAAGAATGCGGAGTTCGAAAAGCATCGTGCGAAAAATATGGAAAAAGTAATCGCCGAAGCAAAGACTAAAAAAGAGCAGTTACTTAACGCTGTACGAGAAGAAGCAGATGCATTGCGCAGCACGTTAGAACTGGCATTGAAAAATGAACAAACCAGCTTGCAAGAAACGCTTAACCAACAAGTAACGGGCGAAGTGTTTGCGATTGCGCGTAAGGCGCTCACCGATCTTGCGGGAAGTCGTTTAGAAACAAGCATGGCTAATATTTTTGTGAAGCGCTTAGGCGAATTAAATGATGAAGAAAAGTCGAGTTTGCACTTGGCCTTTAACGATTCAGATAAGCCTTTAATCGTTCATACTGCGTTTGATCTTCCTGCAGAGCAGAACACGCTTATTAAAACAGCCCTTCATGATGTATTAGGTCGCTCTGTTGAGGTTCAATTTACGACCGACGCAGATGTGATCAGTGGCATTGAAATTAATGCTAACGGCCAAAAAATCGCTTGGAGTATTGCGGATTATCTTACTTCGCTGAATAAACGGGTTGATCACCTTATTCAATCAAAACAAATGCCGCCATCTAAAGAAGCTCTGCAACCTAAAGAAGCGCTGCAAGCTAACAACAAAGAGCCTGAGTTATGAAGGCCATGTTCGATGCATTGTTTTCAGATTTTGAACAAGCTCGGCACTCGTTTGTGGCGGAATTAAAACCGCGCGAGGTCGGCGTTATTGTCAGCATCGCCACGGGCATTGCGAAAGTATCAGGCTTGCCAGGCGTCGGGTTCGAAGAGCTGCTTAAGTTTCCGGGTAATATTTATGGCATTGCTTTCAACGTAGATGAACATGAAATCGGCGCAGTGCTGCTAGGAGATTATTGGCACTTGCAGGCAGGCGACGAAGTTGAACGTCTTGGCCATGTGGTGGATGTTCCTGTGGGTGACAGTTTGATCGGGCGTATTATCAATCCGATTGGTGAGCCGCTCGATGGTGAAGGTAAGCTAGTGACGACTGAGCGCTTGCCAGTCGAGCGACCATCCCCTGCGATTATGGATCGATCTGCGGTGAGTGTGCCCTTGCAAACGGGCATTAAGGTGATTGATGCCTTGATCCCCGTTGGTCGTGGGCAACGAGAGTTAATTCTTGGCGATCGTCAAACGGGCAAGACCGCGATTGCGCTTGATACTATATTAAATCAGCGCGGAAAAAATGTTTTGTGTGTGTATTGCGCCATTGGTCAGCGTGCTTCAGGTGTTGCTAAAGTGATTGCGACCTTACGAGAACAAGGTGCGTTGGAATACACCATAGTGGTGGTGACCGAGGGTAATGATCCTCCAGGTCTTGCCTACCTTGCACCTTATGCGGCGACCAGTATTGCAGAATATTTTATGGAAAAAGGGCGTGATGTATTAATTGTTTATGACGATCTGACCCATCATGCCCGTGCTTATCGTGAACTTTCATTATTATTGCGCCGCCCTCCTGGTCGAGAGGCGTTTCCCGGTGATATTTTTTATATTCACTCGCGACTTTTAGAACGCTCGACGCATTTAAGCGAAGAGCTGGGCGGCGGGTCTTTAACGTCGTTACCAATTATTGAAACCGAAGCGCAAGATATTTCGGCCTACATTCCGACCAATCTTATTTCCATTACCGATGGTCAAATTTACCTTTCGCCTGCATTGTTTGAATTGGGTATTTTACCTGCGGTTGATGTGGGTAAATCGGTATCGCGAGTGGGTGGTAAGGCGCAACGAGCCGCTTATCGTGGTGTGACGGTGGATTTAAAATTGTCCTATGCCCAGTTTGAAGAATTAGAAACCTTTGCTCGTTTTGGTGCGCGCTTAGATGACGATACATTAAAAATTATCGAGCATGGCAAGCGGATTAGGGCGTGTTTGATGCAGCCTGAATTTGCCCCGGTATCGATGGCCGCACAGATTACTGTTTTAGTGGCGCTGACCGCTAAGGAGTTTGATGATATTTCTTTAGAGCAGATGCCCGCGGCTGAAAAAGCCGTGCGAGAGGCGGCTGTTGATATTTCAGACGAATTGATTGAGAGGCTGGAAAGCTCGAAAAAATTAAACGAAGAAGATAAAGCCACGATTCTGAACTTTGCGCAGCAAGCTTTAACAGAGTTTGTGGCCGGTGCTGATTCTAAAAGCAGTGACTTAGAAAATAAAGACGCTGGTGAGCTCTCATGAGAGACAGCATTGCCAGTTTGCGACACAAAATCGGCAGTGCACAAGATTTAGAATCCGTGGTACGCAGTATGAAAACCATTGCGTCATCGAGCATAGGTCAATATGAGAAAGCGGTACGTTCATTGGATGATTATTATCAAACGGTGCAACTTGGGCTGGTGGCTTGCTTATCGAGCAGTGATCAAAAAATTGATCAGCCTCCGGTCGTTATTAATCGATCGCATAAAAATGCCCCTGCAATCGGCGTTATTGTTTTCGGTTCTGATCAAGGTTTGGTAGGGCAGTTCAATGAAACCATGGTTGAATTTGTGGTTCAATCATTGGCTAAGCTACCCGGAGAGAAAACGGTGTGGGCGATAGGGGAACGCATACAGTCTCGATTGTTAGATACAGAATTGAGTGCTTCATTGAGTACGACATTTAAATCGGATGATAGTTTTGAATTACCCAGCTCTATTAATACTATCAGTGCGTTGGTAGGCAGTATTTTGATAGAGCTAGAGGCGCAACGTGAGCGGGGTGATATTGATAAGGTTTATATTTTTTATCATAGACCTGAATCAGGCTCTGCTTATAAGCCTATTATCCAGCAGTTATTGCCTTTGGATGCGACTTGGCAGAGTAATCTTATTGATATTGAATGGCCTACTAATAATTTGCCAGAGGTAATGTCTAAGCGAGATCAAACATTACGAGCGTTCGTGCGAGAGTATCTTTTTGTTAGCCTTTTCAGGGCTTGTGCAGAATCGTTAGCCAGTGAAAACGCTAGCCGTTTAGCAGCAATGCAGAGAGCCGAAAAAAACATCGAAGAATTACAAGAAGATCTAAACCGAACTTTTCATCGATTGCGTCAGAGTAGCATTGACGAAGAGTTGTTTGATGTTCTTTCGGGCTTTTCCACTCTTAATTAGCAATCATAAAGTGTCCTAAATCAATGAACTCATCGATTAGTTGGTTTGTGCTATCGGGTTGTCAATATGTTCTCTATGATGAGATTCATCTTTAAGAGTCTTCAATATTATGCTTGAGACAATTAACACAAATCCTTCACCTTTAAAGAATCATTTGTTGGCGGTTTTACCAAAAGATGTACAGGCTCGGCTGTTTCCATTTATCGAACTTGTCGCATTACCATCTGGTCAGGTGCTTTATGAAGCGGGTAATACGTTGCCTTTTGTGTACTTTCCAGTTGATGCCATTGTAGCGTTGCTTCATGTGACTGAAAACGGTGCTTCTGCTGAAATTTCGATGGTGGGTAATGAAGGTCTTGTTGGTTTTGCTTTGTTCATGGGCGGTGAAACTACTTCAAGTGGGGCGGTCGTACAAAGTGCGGGGTGTGCTTACCGCTTAAAAGGAAGTTTGTTAACAGCAGAGTTCAATCGTCATGGAAAATTGTTAGAGTTAATGCTGCGTTATACGCAATCTTTAATGACTCAAATGTCGCAAGCTGTTGTGTGTAACCGCCATCATTCTATTGATCAGCAGTTATGCCGTTGGCTATTATTTTCGCTGGATCGTTTGCCCGATAATCATCTTGTGATTACTCAAGAGTTGATTGCAAATATGTTAGGCGTACGTCGTGAAGGCGTGACAGAAGCTGCTAGAAAATTACAAAAGCTAGGGGTGATTGATTATCACCGTGGCCATATCACCGTGCTAGATAGAAGGCAGCTCGAAACCTTGAGCTGTGAATGTTATGGCGTTGTGAAAAAAGAAACAGACCGATTACTTCCCGATGTTTTTATTGCTAGTGGATCACTTCAACTGGTGCAATAAATACTGTACTGCATACTTTAGTTTTCTCAAATTTAAAAAGGCGTTAGCCATGAATGTGAAATTTCCCTCCGCTTATACGATTCTATTTTTGTTGATCGCTTTGGTAGCTGCTGGCACTTGGGTTGTGCCCGCAGGAAAGTACGATCGTGTTGAGAATGTGACGTTAGGCAAGGAAGTGCCGGTACCGGGAACGTATCAACAAGTGGATGCAAACCCGCAAGGTATTGTTGATGTTTTTCTTGCACCCATTGCAGGGTTTTATGACCCTAATACTTATCAAGCCGCTGCGATTGATGTGGCGTTGTTTGTATTAATCATTGGTGGTTTTTTAGGTGTCGTGACTAAGACCGGGGCGATTGATACCGGTATTTCAAGGGCTATGGTTGATCTGAAAGGTCATGAGCAATGGATGATTCCTATTCTTATGGCGTTGTTTGCCGCGGGGGGCAGTACCTACGGTATGGCGGAAGAGTCGTTGGCTTTTTATGCGTTACTGATTCCGGTGATGATCGCTGCGGGGTATGACTCTGTGGTGGCGGTTGCCATTATTCTTCTGGGGGCTGGAATTGGTTGTTTGGGCTCGACGATTAATCCTTTTGCGACGGTTATTGCGGCCAATGCGGCGGACATTCCTTTTACGCAAGGTATCGGATTAAGATTTTTCATCTTGATTGCGGGTTGGTTGGCTTGTGTTGTTTATGTGATGCGCTATGCGGCTAAGGTTAAAAAAGACCCGACGTTATCGATTGTTGCTGATCATCGAGTTGAAATTGAAACACAGTTTCGCCAAGAGCCGAATGCGGATGATGAGCATCTTCTGTCGCTGTCTCAGAAGTGGGTATTGGTTATTTTTGCTTTAACGTTTGCGGTGATGATTTGGGGTGTTTCAAGTCAAGGCTGGTGGATGGCTAAAATGGGCGGGCTGTTTATTTTCTCTGCTATTTTAATTGGTGTTATTACCCGTATGGGCGAGAAAGTTTTTACGGATGTATTTATAAATGGTGCCCGTGATTTATTAGGCGTGGCGATTATTATTGGTATTGCTCGTGGCATCGTTGTGGTTATGGATGCCGGTAATATGACGGATACTATTTTGCACTTTGGTGAAGAAACATTGAGTGGTTTATCTGACGTCGTTTTTATTAATGTGATGTTTGGTCTTGAAGTGCTTATGTCGTTTTTTGTTCCTTCCTCTTCTGGCTTGGCCGTATTAACTATGCCGATTATGGCGCCATTAGCAGACTTTGCAGGTGTGGGTCGAGAGCTTGTTGTGACGGCGTTTCAATCGGCTAACGGTTTAGTGAATTTATTCAATCCAACGTTTGCCGTGGTCATGGGGGCTTTGGCTATTGGTAAAGTACCTTACGAAAGATGGTTACGTTTTATTTGGCCATTATTATTAATTCTTACCTTCATCATTATGGGTTCTCTCAGTGTTATGGCTTTACTAGCCTAAGTACTTACGAGTTCGTATTGTTTAAGGGCACTAATTTTAGAAAGTGGGTCTCGAAAGTGAGTTTCGAAATTTAGTTTTTAATTAGGCTTTTTAATTATAGTTTTTACACGATTTAAAAGGACAAAAACATGATTGAATTTGGCGTTCATTCCGAAATTGGTAAATTACGTAAAGTCATTGTATGTCAACCGGGTCTTGCGCATTCTCGTCTGACACCGGGTAACGCAGCTGAATTATTGTACGATGATGTTTTATGGGTTCAGCAGGCACGTACCGATCACATGGACTTCCGTATGAAGATGGAAGGTCGTGATATCGAGGTGCTGGAATTCGGACAGCTGTTAAAAGAAACGATACAAGATGACAAGGCCAGGGCTTGGATTCTTGACCGTCGTATTGATGAGAATCAAGTAGGCGTAGGCATGTTAAATGAGCTGCGCAGTTGGCTCGATGGTATGTCGGCCGAACAGCTCTCCATTTATTTGGTAGGGGGCATTTCAGTTCACGATCTGCCTTTTAAACCGCGTGGTATGTTTGGTAATTATTTAGGTGATGATGGGTTTGTTATTCCTCCGTTACCGAATACTCAGTTTACCCGTGATAACAGCAGCTGGATATATAATGGTGTCACGGTGAATCCGATGTATTGGCCAGCACGTCGTCCTGAAACTTTATTAATTACCGCTATTTATCAGTTTCATCCTGCGTTCGCGCCCGCCTTTAATAACGGTGATTTTAAAATTTGGTGGGGAAATCCAGATGAAGATCACGGTCCCGCGACAGCTGAAGGTGGTGATGTTATGCCGATCGGTAATGGTTGTGTGTTGATCGGTATGGGTGAGCGCACTTCGCCTCAGGCCGTTGGGCAGATTGCCCAACGACTTTTCAATCAGGGCGCAGCAACTCGAGTAATTGCTTGTCAGATGCCACGCTCTCGTTCAGCTATGCATTTAGATACGGTGTTCAGTCATATTGACCGAGATGTCGCCACTGCATTTGTTGATGTTTGCGATAAAATTCAATGTTATAGCCTACGTCCCGGTGACAATGCCGAACATGTGGATTTTTGCAAAGAAGATAAACATTTGTTTAAACTCGTGGCGGAGTGCTTAGGCATTAAAAAGCTGCGCATCGTTCAAACAGGGGGTGATCGTTATCAAAAAGAACGTGAACAGTGGGATGACGGTAACAACGTTATTACATTGGAGCCAGGTGTTGTAGTTGCTTATGATCGTAATACTTATACAAATACTTTATTACGAAAAGCGGGCATAGAAGTGATCACAATCAGCGGTGCAGAATTAGGGCGTGGTCGTGGCGGCGGTCATTGCATGACATGCCCTGTTTGGCGTGATCCGGTTGAATACTAAAATGTATTATCAAGTCTCTTTTAATATTTGATCAATACAGTTCAACGCTGTAATTCACTATAAGTCAGTGGCTAAATTTTAAATTTAGTCATTTTTTATTCTAAGTACCGTAGGAAATATTTAAAATGTCATTTAATTTACGCAATAGAAATTTTCTTAAGTTATTAGATTTTAGTCAGCGCGATGTTAATTTTTTACTCGATTTATCTCGAGACCTTAAGCGTGCAAAATATGCTGGTATGGAACAGCAAGTGTTAGTAGGTAAAAACATTTGTCTTATCTTTGAAAAATCGTCAACCCGAACTCTCTGTGCATTTGAAGTGGCCTCTTTCGATCAAGGCGCACAAATTACTTATTTAGGACCTTCTGGCTCGCAAATAGGTAAAAAAGAATCGATGAAAGATACTGCCCGTGTATTGGGTCGTATGTTCGATGCCATCGAATATCGCGGTTTTGGACAGGACGTTGTTGAAGAGCTTGCCAAGTTCGCTGGCGTACCTGTATATAACGGTTTGACTGAGCAATTTCATCCTACTCAAATGTTGGCTGATTTATTAACGATGCGCGAGCACAGCAGCAAACCCTTGAGTGATATTAGTTATGCCTATGTTGGTGATGCCCATTCAAATATGGGGCATTCACTGATGATTGCAGGATGTTTAATGGGAATGGATGTACGTATTGCCGCTCCTAAATCGTTATGGCCTAGTGATGAATTTTTAAAACCTGCCCGCGAGTTAGAAAAACTCTATGGGGGTAAGCTCACCATTACTGAAGATCCAAAAGAAGCGGTTAAAGGATGTGACTTTATCCATACCGATGTTTGGGTATCGATGGGCGAGCCTGATGATGTTTGGGAAGAAAGAATTAAGTTATTAACGCCTTACCGTGTTGACAGTGAGTTGATGCAAGCGACAGGGATTAGCACAACTAAATTTATGCATTGCTTACCGGCTTTTCATAATCGAGATACGGTAATTGGTGAAGATATTTATCAGAAATTTGGTATTGCAGAAATGGAAGTCTCCGATGAAGTGTTTGAATCGGTTGCGGGTA
>JBNMPQ010000083.1:0-10106 GCA_051276935.1 Oleispira sp.
TCCTATTCTCTTGAGTATTCTCCATCTCAAGCTCATATCGCTGAGGCTTACGCTGATCAATCGCATCATTTAACGCCGCCAAAAATATTTGCTGGCCTTTTAGAGTTAAAAACTCTGAACTAGAATGACCGATAAGATCAACTTCAGTAAAACCTTCTGCAGTGCGATTAACACTTAATATTATTCCTTCACAATCAATCTCGGTAATAATATCGGGCACATTAGCCCATAATAATGCTAAACGAGGATCAGGAGAATTAGCCTTGCGGTAACGGTAAACAAAACCCATAAAGGCGATCAAAAGCACGACAAGGAACAAAACATAAATTTCTGCGCCTTGCCAATGCGACGTTACCGTTAAAGCATTAGCCTTTATCGGGGTAATAAATATTAATAAGACTAAGCCCTTTATCGCACTTAAAGGGTTAATGGCTCTCTGACCCATCTTGAGTCAGGTAGTCTAATAACAACTGCCGCTGCTCTGGCCATTGAAAGGAGTCCCAACCATCATGTATCTCTCGTTGGTTACCTTGTAATAACGCCATTTTAGGCGCTTCACTGCGGTCTTTACTAACCTCCTTCATAATTCGAGCAGCAATATCGGCATAATTAAGATCCATCATTAATAATGCAGACGGTTTATCTTTGGCGATAAGGTACCCCAACTGAACAGGATCATCTGCCAGAACAACATCCCAATTATTACGTCGAAGATCTGCAGCCAGCTCACGAGCACGGCTATCTTGTAACGAAAATAACAGTAATCGCCGATCATCGGCCACTAACTCATCAGGCACCGGCATATCATTTTTTTTTAAGAAATCAACAAAGGTATCAACCGGTATTCGGTTATCCCCCCTGCCGGGTAATTTATAAGCATCCAAGTGTCCTCGCTCAATCCAACGAATGACGGTTCGGAAATTAACACCGCAATATTTTGCAGCTTCACCTGTTGTTAACGCTTGTTTATCTGTCACTGGTACTTCTCAGTTTCTTACTAAACTTATTAGTAAGTATAGGTAGTGACTGACCATATTTGCCCAGAAAGTTACCCCTTTTTCTTAGAACTTATTCTAGCCATAAACAATTTTTTAATGACCTAGAGTTATTATGACTCCTGAAGAAGTGCTATCTACATCCCTAAAGGCTGAAATAATGTATAATATTCCGCAATTATAATTTATTGACCGTTAGGAATATCCGTGAAAAAACAACAGCTTTATCATCAGATTGCTCATGCTTGCTTGCAAGTATTAAAAACACCTAAAGCAGATGGGAAAGAACAAATAAAAGCAGTTTACGATGCAATCGATCAGGCTTTCTTGAACCAATCAGCCTTATTGTCGTCTGAATTAGAAGACTGTAAAAAGAGATTAGAACTGATCTCAGAGCTGGATGATGCGGAACATAACTTACAAGATGCCAAAGATATCGCCCGCCAAGACAGTGCTAAGCACTAATATAAGTACCCATAAACAGTACTAATACCTTTAAATTGGGGTTCACATGCTTTTTTCTACTCGCTACAGCATTTACTTGCTGCTGGTAATTTTAGCCGTTGCTACTGCGGCTTATCGGATCAATATGCCATCATCAAACACCATTATCCAAAGTCCCAATGACCCGCGAGAGTATCGCTCCCTAGAACTTGATAATGGTTTAAAAGTCATTCTGGTATCCGATAACGAAGCTGATAAAGCCGCTGCTTCGCTAGCGGTTAACGTTGGTAGTGGCAATGATCCACAAGATCGCCAAGGGTTAGCCCACTTTTTAGAGCATATGCTGTTTTTGGGTACTGAACCTTTTCCTGACTCAGGGGAATACCAAGATTACATTTCTAAGCACGGTGGCAACCATAATGCTTTCACCGCACACGATGTGACCAATTACTTTTTTGAAATTGATAATAATGACTTGGCTGGAGCTCTTGATCGCTTTGCGCCCTTCTTTATCTCACCTACTTTTGATGCCAATTACGTTGAACGTGAAAAGAATGCGGTGAATGCTGAATATACGTCAAAATCAAAAGAAGATGGCCGCCGTATTTTTTCGGCCGAAAAGCAGGCCATGAACCCTGTTCATCCCTATGCACAGTTTGCCACGGGAAGCCTAGCAACATTAGAAGATCGCCCTGATAGCTTAGTACGTGATGAACTGATCGCCTTTTATAATACACATTACTCCGCCAATAAGATGACCTTCGCACTGATCGGAAATTATGATTTAGATACGTTAGAGCAATGGACCAAAGAAAGATTTAATGCTATCCCAAAACGTGACGCTATGGTTCAAAATAAACGTCCTAGTTTATACCTGCAAGACCAATTACCTCTTGATATGCAAATTGAGCCCATCAAAGAACTCCGCCAATTAAAACTTTCTTTTCCTATGCCAGAAAGTTTAAGCCTTTATCAATACAAGCCTTTGCAAATCATTAATCATTTATTAGGTCACGAAGGCGAAGGGAGTTTATTAGCGTTATTTAAAAAACGGGGTTGGGCTGAAGGTTTAAGTGCCGGTGGAGGTGTTAGTACCCCCTGGGAATCAACGTTAACCGTCAATATACAACTTACCCTAGTCGGGCTTTTCCGTATTGATGAAATTACGGCCGCCGTGTTTGCTTACATCGAATTATTGCAGCAAGGACTCCAAGACAAAACCTTTATTGATCGTATTTATGGCGAACAGCATCAATTAGCAGAGCTTGCTTTTGCCAACCAAGCAAAATCCAAAGCCGGTCACTATGCAGTCAGATTAACCAATAATTTACGTCATAGAGAAGCCAGCCACGTTATTTATGGTGACTATCAATGGCAAACACCCTCCGCTGATACGTTAAAACCTTTTTTAAATCAGCTCACCACTAACAACTTGATCCGAACCCTTATTGCACCAGAGGTAGAAACAAATACCGTCGATACTTGGTACGATACCAAAATGATGCTTCGTCCTGCCGTCATCAAACTAACCACGGTCAATGAAGAACCTATTTTAAAACCTGAGTACCGTGAGCAATTATTTCTCCCCAAGGCCAATCCTTTTATTCCGCAATCGTTTGCTTTAACCGATACGCCTGCACAAACGATTCCTACAAGATTAATCGATGAAACTGGCTTACGTTTATGGTATTACCCAGAGCAAGAGTTCCGCCTACCTAAAGCAAAAGTATTTATTAACTTACACAACCAAGACGTGGCCGATAATGCAAAAGACCGCATCATCGCGCAGCTTTTTAGCCACAGTGTGAACGAACTCATTAGCAGTTATACCTACCCCGCTTATGTCGCCGGTTTAAATTATCAGCTTCATGCGAGTGGCCGAGGACTTGAACTTTCACTGTCAGGTTATCACGATAAACTGCATATATTGTTGGAAAAAATTGTTGATACTATGGCCTCTCTGACGGCAGAAAATATTAGCGAAGAAGAATTTAAACGCTATCAAGCGCAGCTTAAACGTCGTTTAGAAAATCAATTAAAAGCCAAGCCTTATGAGCGCACAATCAGTGAATTGCGTCGCTGGTTACGTAATCCTAGCTTTAGCCAACTTGAACTGATTACTGCACTAGAAACCGTGACGTTAGAAGATGTATTAGCCTTCAATACACGCCTAAAACAGTCTCTTTTTGTTGATAGCTACGTCCATGGGACGTTAGAGCCAGAAGCCGCCAAAGCGATCAGCAACGTGCTAAAGAAAGCGTATCAGCCAAACGGTGAACGTATTGCTCCTGCCCAGATTAGCAAGGTACCTAATAACGTTTCACCCGCTGGCACTGTGAAAAATCAATACCTGCAATCGATTGAACGTCAGCACCCTGACAGCGCAATGAGCTTGTATATTCAAGGTCAGCAGTTTGACGAATTAACGTCCGATAAGGCCAGAGCTCATTACGCGCTTTTGGCTCAAATAATTAGTACCCCTTATTACCAATGGTTGCGCACTGAGAAAAAGATGGGTTACATCGTTTCCGCCTCCCCGTTTCCACTAAATGCCGTACCGGGTATGATTTTTATCGTGCAATCTCCTACGGCAAGCAGCGCTGAAATTCTGACAGAGTCTGAAGACTTCTTTGCTGACTTTAAACAGCAACTAACGCGATTAACGACAAAAGAATTTGAAGATCATAAACAAGGACTTATTAGTCGCCTAGTGAGTAAAAAGAAAAACATGGCCGAAAAAGTCGGACACTTTTGGCACAACATAGAAGTGAACCGTTTAACGTTTGATACCAATGAAGCCATTGCTCAAGAAGTTGAGAAAATCCAACTGGCTGAAATTCAAGCGCTTTTTAATAACAGTGTTATTGATAAAAAAGATCCTCGTCTACTATTTTCTCATAGCCAGCAAGCACCTAACGTTGGCTGGGCTGAACTATCATCGATCAATAAGGCTGACTTAGACAAGATATGAGACTTTACTCATTAAGTCAGATTCCTTTTGATAACAGTTATGCCCGTTTACCTGAGCATTTTTATCACAAGGTAAAGCCAACGCCTTTGCCCGATGGACAGCTGATTAGCAGCAACATTGGACTGGCACAGCAGATAGGGTTAGATCCTTGCAGCATTAATCCGCAACAGTTGGCAGATTTAATGACAGGGCAAAGCGACTTTAATGGCGCTGAACCTCTGGCAATGAAATACGCAGGACACCAATTTGGCCAATACAACCCAGATCTCGGTGATGGCCGTGGTTTATTGATGGGTGAGAGCTGCTTTGTGGATAGTGGTGGCATTGAGAAACGCTACGACTGGCATTTAAAAGGCGCAGGGAAAACACGTTTCTCACGCATGGGCGATGGTCGTGCCGTCTTACGCTCAAGTATTCGCGAATATTTAGTCAGTGAAGCGATGCATGGCCTAAACATTCCGACTACCCGTGCTTTGGCGCTAACTCTCAGCAGCCAACACGTTCACCGGGAACACTTCGAACCTTGTGCTACCGTGCTTCGCATTAGCGAGTGCCATATCCGTTTTGGCCACTTTGAGCACTTCTATTATCAAAGGCGTTATGACGATCTGCGTGAATTAGCAGACTATTGTATACGCCGTTATTTTCCTGAAATTCTCGGCATCTCAAACAATAAAACCAGCACCTCTGATAAATACAGCCTTCAAGACGGTCTTAAGCCAGTGCATTATTGGCAGTTTTTTAACAATATATTTCATCGTACTGTTAAATTGGTCGCTCAATGGCAAGCTTATGGTTTTGTTCATGGGGTGTTGAATACTGACAATATTTCCATACTCGGTGAAAGCTTTGATTATGGTCCCTTTGAATTCATGGATAACTGGCAAAATAATCGTACGCCTAACCACAGTGATCATCAGAGGCGTTATTCTTTTGCGAATCAACCAGGCATCATGCAGTGGAATTTATCCTGCTTAGCCCAAGCGTTAATACCCTTAATCGTCACCAATAGCGATTCAGAAACTGACCTTAAAAAAGAAGAAATAGAAGAAGAAACAATCAGCATCGATACGATTAATACCTTGCTATCCAATTATCCAGATCATTTTCAAAAAGCTTGGCTTAAACTGATGGCGAAACGTTTAGGCCTATCGTCAGCACCTAAAGAGCTTTGTGATGATTTATTACAACTATTTGAACGTTTAGAAATTGATGGCTGTCGTTTCTTTTATAAACTGAGTCATCTCACCCTTAATGATGAACCGTTCGATATAAATGCTTTTGATCTACCCAGTGCGTGGAAGAATGATAAAGGTTTCACACAATGGTTTAAACACTATTGGAGTTGCTTAAAGTCAGACACAGAAAATAATTCAGTTAATAATAATTCGAAAGATGACCACGAAGAAAAACGTTTAATTGCGATGCAAGCAGTAAACCCAAAATATATACTGCGTAATTACATGCTGCAAGAAGCAATAGAATCAGCAGAAAAAGGCGACTACACACTCGTTAATGATTTACTGAGATTGGTCAAAAACCCTTACGCCCACGGCGCGTTAGCCGACAACAGTGAGTTCATTCGCTTTGCGGCCTCCCCACCCGACTGGGCGAGAGGCATTGAGTTAAGCTGCTCATCTTAGTCGTATCTGTAATGGTATAGCGTTTTACAGCAGCGTAGAATTACTCGTATCACCCTCAGCAATAATCGCCGCAACTAAAGAAAATTGTAAAAAATTAGCCGCGGTTGTGATGTGATTATGAATCCAAAGTTGAATTTGCTCTTGCTGATCTTCTTTATCAGCAATATGACTTGAATAGCCTTCCAAGGTTAATTTAACCGTGTGCTTAGCGAATTTTTTCTTACTTGGATCGGTGACCGCGATCAATAAACGTTGCTCAGAAAACTTCCAGTCGAACAAACAGAACATTGAATCGTCTTCAATATTGTTATTGAGTAAATCAAACGCATAATCGGCAGCGGCTAATACTGCTCGTTTAATGTCAGCTTCATTAGCATTGCTTGATATAGCACTGTGACAAAATTCTTTATCGATTTCCCAGTTCATTTTAAACCCTAATTTATAATGTTAATGTCATTTGGTTTTTGTACATTGATTGTTAAACATCCCTCATAATTAGCGGTTTAACATTGCTAATTATATCTCTGATCATAAGCTACTAAACATACGTTACTGAGACTCGAGTAAGCGCTTCCATTCATTAACCTTGCCCGTCATTAAAGCTTCTAAATAACGCTCTAGTGCTATTTGCATATCGTCGCATTTTTTAATACGTTTAATCAGCATAAATAATTCATGGGCTTCTGAATAGGATTGTCGCATCTGACTCAACCACTGTTTTACGCGACTAGAGTAATGATGACCTTTCGAACTAATCACCTGAACTTTACGATAATCTAATATCATTTCAACGACGCTCAGCCAACTCATTTTTTCACTAATCCCAGCCACAATCGCCGCTAAATTAGGCGTAGCCAATGCACCACGACCAATCATAAGATCATTACAGCCTGAGATTTTACGACACTTAAGCGCATCGGAAATGTTCCATATTTCACCGTTAGCAATAATGGACAAGTTTTTGCCCTCTCTCGCCAAACGCTCTTTAACCTGAGCGATGTAGTGCCACTTAATCGTTTCCGCTTTATAACCGTCTTCCTTCGTGCGCGCGTGAATGGTTAGTTCATCCGCTCCGGCTGAAACGATTGCATCGACTATTTCATGTACACAATTGGGATCATCCCAACCTAAGCGAATCTTCACCGATAAGGTTTTATCAACAGGCACTACTTTTCGCAGGGCCGCAACGGCATCTGAAATAAGCTGTGGTTCTTTTAAAAGTGTCGCACCGCCTTTACTTTTATTCACTGTTTTTGCGGGACAGCCTAAATTAAGATCAATTCCATGAGAGCCCAGCTCAATGGCGCGCTGAGCATTCATCGCCAAAGTATCAGGTTGCGAACCTAATAACTGCATTCGCACAGGCACGCCGCTTGCCGTAAAACCATTATTTTCCAACTCAGGGGCTAACTGATAAAAAGTACGTGGAGGTAATAGCTGATGATTAGAAACCCGCAAAAATTCTGTCACACATAAATCATAACCCCCTAAACTGGTTAATAATTCACGAACGGTATGATCCATGACCCCTTCTAGCGGAGCTAAAACAATGCGCATAATGTAACGAATCCGAAGCCAAGAATATTCGACCCAATAAGTTTGGCCTAATAATAAAAAGCGTGATCATATCAATTCCACATCCGTAGGTAAAAGAGAAAGCGCAGTAATGACAGCTTTGTCGGTATCTGCTATTACCAAACCAAAAGAATCTTGCTAGTGTATGGGTAAATAAAAACAACATAAGGTCTTCGTATGAATCCTCAATTTGATGTCATTGTCTTTGGCGCCACCAGCTTTGTTGGCCAAATATTAGTTCAATATCTAACCGATAATTTTAATCAACTCAATAAAGAGACCTTAAATTGGGCGATTGCAGGTCGCTCGCAGAGCAAGTTAGACAAAGTTAAGGCCCTCGTTAAACAACCGGAGATAACCACCATCGTCGCGGATGCACAGGATGAAGCCGCGATTAACGCTATGTGTTCACAGGCCAAGGTCATTATTTCTACCGTTGGCCCTTATGCGCTTTATGGTGAGACCTTGGTTAAAGTATGCGCTGAGACAGGCACCGATTATTGCGACCTCACAGGCGAAGTCCAGTGGATTGATCGCATGCTGAAAAAATACGAAACCACCGCCAAAGCCAGTGGAGCTCATATTGTTCACTGCAGTGGTTTTGATTCTATTCCTTCAGACATGGGTGTTTATTTTACCCAGCGCGAAGCGAAAAAGAACTTGGGTGAATACTGCAATAACATTTCAATGCGGGTTAAAGCGGCTAAAGGTGGCGCATCAGGTGGCACGATCGCCAGTATACTTAACATCACTAAAGAGGTCATGAAAGATCCCGCCTTGCGCAAAGACCTTATTAACCCCTACTTGATCTGTCCTAAAGGGCATGATTATAAGGTGCGTCAGTTTGATACTAAAAAACCGACGTTCGATAAAAACTTTAAGGGTTGGACGGCGCCATTTATCATGGCAGGTATTAATACGCGCATTGTCTTCCGCTCAAATGCTTTAACAGGCAGCCTTTATGGTACTGACTTTAAATACGATGAAGCCATGCTAGTAGGGAAAGGATTTAAAGGACGTTTAACCGCAACAGGTATCGTTGCAGGGTTAGCGGCTTTCTTTGTGGGCGCTGCCCTTAAACCGACGCGCTGGCTATTAGAAAATTACATGTTACCCAAGCCTGGCGAAGGCCCAACACCCAAAGAGCAATTAGAAGGGTATTACGACATTCGTTTTATGGGAAAAACGCCATCAGGAAAAGAAATACAGACTAAGGTAAAAGGCCAAGGCGATCCTGGTTATGGCTCCACGAGCCAAATGCTGGGTCAAGTCGGTGCGTGCTTAGCGCTGGACAAAGAGTTAATTGAAGGTAAAGAAGGTGGCTTCTGGACAACCTCTACCCTACTGGGTGATCGTTTAATTGAGCGCTTAGAGAAAGATGCCCAGCTTAAATTTGAAGTACTAAGCTAATATTTATTGACCGTTTGTCATTTTCATACATCGCCATTGGGTATGCCTTTAAAGCACACGCAATGGCGATATAAAAAAGTTTACAGAAAAAATTTCTAAGTGAACAACAAGTCCCTAAGGCCACTGGCACGTTCGATCTGCGAATTAACCCCCGCCGCCAGTACCTCTTCATTCGAATACAAAGAAAAACTCTTCTTGCCACGAGTGATCGCCGTATAAATTAATTCACGACTGATCACGGGCGAATGATTCTCAGGTAAAACCAAAGACACATCGGAAAACTCAGAGCCCTGACTTTTATGAACTGTCATTGCAAACGCGGTTTCATGATCGGGTAAACGTGTCGGTAATAACTGGCGTACGTTTGATTTCTCAGCAACTGATTTGTCAACGGCAGACTTAGCGTTTGAACCGGCGGCCACAAAACACACTCTTAATTCTTGGCGGCCATCATTCACAGCCACCATCATCGCAATACCAATATCGCCATTAAATAAATTCAGCTCATAATCGTTACGACTGATCATCACAGGGCGACCGACATACCAGCGGTTTTGCTCTAAAGAAACCGAACGACTATTGGCACTGGTATCGATGTTCAATAATCCTCGGCCTTGTAACAATTTCTGTACGCGCTCATTCAGCGCATGTAAACCTGAACTGCCTTGGCGCAAGGCACATAATAATTGAAACTCATTAAATAACTGCAACACGTCATACGGGCAAGCGCCTTGTTTAATGGCGTTCAGATATTGACTGTAACCGTTAATAACTTGCTGTTGCCACGCCTGCTCTGACTCAACCATGTTAACTGAATTATCTTTACTAAAAGGCGCCGCTAAACAGCTATAGGAATGAATATCTTCATATTGCTGAAAACTTTGCTGAACCTGTTTAAATTGACCCGCATTCACCGCCGCGGCAAGCTTGCCAATACCTGACTCACTGGTAAAGCGATGACTCACTCTTAGCTGAGTTAAACTGTTGGCCATTAACGGCGCGCTAGCTTCGACATATTGATTTAAATGCCCCTGCTGAAGTCCACAAAGGGCCTCTAGCTGCCCTGCC
>JBNMPQ010000084.1:0-10035 GCA_051276935.1 Oleispira sp.
TGTCTACCCCATCCTTTAAATTTATGAACTACAGATTCAAAGGATGCTCATGATTACTGTCGGCTTGTTTTAATGCCAATAAAGAACGTGACTTAAACTCCCGACGATACAGTACTGCCACCACAAAACTGGTCGATAAAAAGAATAGATAAGGACTAATAAACCAAGCCAATACCGACAAAGCAAAATAATAAGCACGTAAACCGTGATTATAACTTAAGCCTGCAAGATCGATAACGCGCGCAGCATAAAACGCATAACGCTCTCTTTCACCCACCGATACCCCTTTCTCCCCAACCATTGGCGCAGCACCTAGAACAATTGAGCAGAAACCATACTGTCGCATAGACCACGTAAACGTGAAAAAGGAATAAACAAAGATCACCACTAACATCAACATTTTCAATTGAACCGATAAAGGGCTGGCAGTAATAGCAAAAGGAATTTGGGAAACTAGGCTGGATATTTGTTCAGACACCGTAAAGACCGTTAACAAGCCCGCCAAAATCAGAATGGTAGTCGATGCCAGAAAGCTAACATTACGTTCTAGATTTGCAATTAAAGCAGCATCACCCACCCTAATGTCTCTTAATAATACTCGACGCATCCAAGACACTCGATAATTATGCAACTCTGACGCAAGGCAAGACTGCCTACTCGCTCTATGACGCGAGTAAATCGTATAGCCAACCCAACATACGAAAAACCAAACGAGGCAAATCGAGTTAACGACCACTTCTTGCTCAAACTCCATGGGTATTCCTAATTTTATGAGGTTTCAATGAATTTTCTAAATCTTAATGCTGAATAATAACGGATTAGTCATATTGATCACCAGTTACTTAAGTAATCATAATAGAAGAATTTTCGTTATTCGTTTTATGCTCGCATCTGCTGACACTTTTTACGTTATCTTCTTGACTCAACCTGCACAATCAAATACTGTTTAGCCATACAGTACTTTTAAGGAGTAAAACCCATGGCAGTGGTAACTTTATTTATGTCAGACCGAGATATCAGCAAAACATTTACCAGCAAAAAAGAAGCGGATGAGTATGACAAATTACTCGAACTTGCAGAAGCCGTTAGCCATTTTATGGAGAAGAAGATCGAAGGACTAAGCGAACAGCAAGTTGAAGAGATTGGACTTGTATTTGCCCGAAATAAAGATCTATTAGCTCAAGCAATTAAAGGCAAATCTGATGTTTTATTTGCTTCAGAAAACGAAAGCACGGCAGATGAAGGCACTGTAAATGAAAGCTGACATTCAGCCCTAAATAGTAGAATATGCCTCACTCCGCGGAATTCATTAACCTAACGCTTAGGCAAGGGTGAATTCTTCGGAGGTGATTTTTCTTCCCTATAAAGTTAAGAATCCATTAATGTAATTGATCATTGGCTACTGGCATGGCACACAACGTATCACGCTGAACGTCTAAAGGCTCACAGACTAAGCAATTATCGTATTCGTTAGGGCATATCGTTAACCAAGCACCCTTTTTACCCATATTGGTCAACCAATGGCTAGCCCACACTTGAACAGGTATCGCCACAGCCTCACAGCCTTCCCACTCGTCCATAGCGCACTGCATGGCCAACTCGGCATGTGGCCATACTGGCAAACACACCTGATCTTCAGTACCTAACTGAACAAAGCCATCTTCATCACGTAAACCCCATACCTGCTTATGCTCAACTGACTGTTCTATAAAGTATCGATACAACGCTTCCTCTCCCATGCTGGCAACGGATTGAATTTGCTGTTCGGTTAATACATGATTCATCTGAATATTCTCAATAAAACGGCTCTTTGATGACGAAGGAAGAGCAAAAAAGGACGCGCACTTTGTTCGATTTAACACACAAAATCAAGCGCTTTTTATTCAGTTTTCACCTTGATTTTCTTGACGGCTGTTGAACATTAAAACGCACCTTTTTAAGTCACTGTTTTATAAGGAAAGATCTATTTGCAAGGTTTTTTTAGAAGTTTTCTGTCGTTAAAAATATTTTGAATAACACTTTTTAATTGATTCAGATTGTTAGACTCAAACGTTTTAGATTAGAATGATTTGTTCCGTTGAATTAACAATACTCGTACAAACCTAATATTTACAACCCTCTTTAATAACAGTGTCGATAGATAACAATGACAAAAGAAATATCCAAAGAGTATTACTACTCGAACTTTCTACACCCACGATACTGGATAACGTGGCTAGGCCTTGCCCTAATGTACCTAATTTCATTATTACCTTACAAGGCACAAATGTGGCTGGGGACTAAGCTTGGGACTTTAATGTACAAGCAAGGTGGAATTCGTTTAACGGTGACCCGAACGAACATCCAAGCCTGTTTTCCAGAGCTTGACCCTAAACAACAAGAAGAACTTGTACTGCAATCCTTCATCGCTAATATGAAAGGAATGGTTGAAACCACGATTGCTTGGTGGGGTGACCATCAGCCTATACTCGACAACTTAGAAGTGCATGGCTTAGATAATTTAAAAGAAGCAGAAGCCAGAGGTAAAGGTGTCGTTTTGATGGGGGGTCACTTCAGCATTCTTGATCTGGCTGGACCCATGGTTCATAGTGTATTAGATTTTAATTATATGTACCGCCCCAATGACAACCCTCTCTTCGATGCTGTTATAGAGCGTCACCGCATGCGTTATAGCAACGAGAAATTCAATAAACACCAACTTACACAAATGACCACTTTTATAAAGAAAGGAAACACCGTCTGGTATGGTTACGATCAAGATTTTGGTACTAGACGCTCAGTTTTCGCTCCGTTCTTTGGAGTACAAACAGCAACGGTAAAAGCCGCCATGAGACTGCCACGCAAAACAGGCGCGACCGTTTTGATGGTAAGTCAGTTTCGAACAAGCGATGGCCACTACAGCATACGGTTCTCGCCCATATTCGAAGAGCTTGCAGAAGACGATGACATGACTGCAGCCACTCGTTTAAATGCCCAACTAGAGACCTTTATTAGAATTCATCCTGAACAATACTTGTGGATGCATCGACGCTTCCGATCTCGCCCTGAAGGTGAAACACCTTTCTACCCCAAGAAACAACGCAAGAAAAAGAAAAAACAAGTGACCTAAAAAAGGCAAGCCTAATTAGTGGATCATTTAGATCCACTAATTACGGGCTTTTCTTTTAGAGACAGCATATTTCCCAGTAGCATGACCCCCGCACCCAACAATAAGAAGATATCAATCGACTCTTGATAGAGAAAATACCCTGCAACGGCAATTAAGGGCAGACGCAAAAAGTCCATCGGCATTACGATCATTGCATCCGCAAGTGACAAGGCTTTGGTCATACAAAAATGCGCTGTCAGTGCCGCAACAGCGGTCAATACCACCCACAACCAAACACCGTCTTGCGGCCAAGAAAAGTCGAACACCACTAAAAACAAAGCCATTGGCAATTGCATAACATGCATATAGAAAAGAATCGTTAAAGCGCCGTCAATACCTGCAAGCCGCTTAGTCAGGGTATGCGTCAAGGCATAAGCAACTGCCCCTAACAATACAACCCAAGAAGCCGATTCAATATCAACCACACCTGGGCGTAGAATAATCAACACGCCAATAAAGCCTAAAGTGATAGAAATCATTCGCTTAACCGTCAAAGATTCTGACAAGATCACACTGGCGAAAATCGCCGTCCAAATAGGCACTGTAAATTCAATGGCAAAAACATGGGCAATCGGTAATAACGCCAGCCCATAAAACCAGCACCACTGCCCACAGAAATGAGCAAAGTTACGTCCAAAATGCAACGGCAAGTGTTGGCTGGATAACATCTCTCGGGTTTTAAAGCCATGACGTAGTACGATCAAAGCCGATATCAATACCAACCCAATAACATTTCGAAAAAATACTAACTGCGAAATAGTCAGCGGAGATTCCGCTAATACATGCGTTGCTTCTCGACCTGCTATTGCCGTCAAAGAGAAAGTAAAGATCGCCCCACACATCCACAAAGCGCTGCGTCGAACATTAACAACCTTCATTTCTGAGGTAACTTACCAACTGAAAAATTGCCATCTTGTAAGAATTGAACAACCTGCTTACGTTTTTTACCCATCAAAATGGGACCGTCATCAAAAAACAAAAAGTTCTTCCAACTTAACTTAAACGCTTTCCAACTGGTTTCAACAACTCGGTCGCTATCATAAAAAAACAACACATTCGTATTATCATCCCAATCGAGATGTTCCGTAATAATGCTGGGTAAGTCATTCTTTTCAGACTCCCATGCCTGCTGCCAATTACCGCGCTCTGACCAAACACTGCTGCGACTTGGCCAATCACCATTACCGAATTGAGATGAATGCCCTGACTGCTGAGAAATATATTGATTCCACAACTGATTTGATACCGTTTCGGTATAAGGCTTAATGGCTGCTTTCACATCTTCAGTTAATGGCAGGTCTTTATGACGAAAGATCCATGCACGATCAAAATCGTCCAAATTGAGGTATTTCATAGCCACTCTATTTATTTCCAACGGTTGTATATGTAGGTAAAACAGTAAAGAAAATCATTATAACGTAACTGGTACTACGCTGTGGGGTTAACTTCGGGTAGAATGCCCTCTTTTAAAACCCAAGCAAGAGATTTTCATGCAGTTATTTGTCGACAACCTCACCAATGTAGATTTCAGTTACCTGGATGATGAACGCGGTTTAGTCGGCGAAACTTGGCTGGCGTCCGTATTACTGGACGGAGGTTTAGATCAAACGAGTATGATTTGGGATTTCGGCGTCGTTAAGAAGGTCTTGCGTAACTGGCTAGACGATGAACTGGATCACCGATTATTAGTACCCACTAAATCTGAACGCCTAAGCTACACAATCAAAGATAATCGAATCACCCTAAGCTGGAACTTTGGCAGTGGCGATGTGTTAACGATGGATGCACCTCTTGAAGCGGTCGCCTTAATTGACGCCAAACGCATCAACGAAAAAACGGCCGCACAATGGTCTATCAAGCAACTGGCAGGTTACTTTCCAGATAATTTAGAGCACATTCAACTCACGTTCGAAGCAGAAGAAATTAACACCGCTTATTATCATTACAGTCATGGACTAAAAAAGCACGATGGCAACTGTCAACGCATTGCACATGGTCACAGGTCACGCATTCAAATTTGGTGTGAAGGCGCACGTGATAAAGATCTAGAAAATAATTGGGCTGAACGCTGGAGTGATATTTATATCGGCAGCAAAGATGATCTTATAAGTACCAGCGACGATGAAAAAGCTCAAATGCATTTTGCTTATGATGCACCTCAAGGTCACTTTAAACTAAGTTTGCCGAAACGAGTCTGTTATATCATGCCATGTGATACTACCGTTGAGTGTATTGCCGGTCACATTGCTGAAGTATTACACAATGAGAATCCTAAAAGCAGAATCACTGTTAAGGCGTTTGAAGGCCTTAACAAAGGTGCGATTTTCGAAATTTAAGGGTTAATAAAACTAGGTTAAAATTTCAGCTGTTTTAAGTGCGTCTTGATAGTTTTTCATTTCACGACGCACCTTATTCATCTGTTCGTTTAAACGAGTTGCGTCATCACTGCTCATTCTCTCTATTTGTAGCTGTAACTTAGCAACAGCGTCCTCACATTCCTTCGCTTTCTTATTATAATATGTCTGCATAATTCCCTCTTTTGCACTGTTATATAAACCACTTAACTATTAATAGTCAGTATGCCGCTTTCACCTCGCTCCTGTAAAGGGACCAAACCAGCCATTAATTTAACGGTACAAAGGCAACGTTTTAGTCACTTTTTGTATGTAATTACGGGCTTCTTCATATTTTAAATTACTGCGCAAATGGGCGTACACTTGCTTGGAAGATAAACGATTAATTAAAGGCAATGCCTTTTTGACCGACGTTGTACCACTGAACGCTCGCGCTACATTTCCTGCCCCAGTATTATAGGCAGCAATAACACACAATTGACGACTTTTAGCATCGGTAATACCTTTAAGATACCGACGGTCTAAAATATGTAGATAAGCGGCCCCCATTTCAATGTTTGTTTCAGGCTCAAACAAGTCACGGCCTTTTAATAAACGCTCTTCTCCAAAGACCAGCCGACTTGCATCTCGACCTGCAGATTTAGGCACAATTTGCATGAGACCAAAAGCAGGGATATGGCTGCGTGCTAATGGATTAAAAGCCGACTCAGTATGCATAATCGCCATGATTAAAGCCGCAGGAACCTGCCATTTTGCCGCCGACTTTTCAACGTCTTCTAAAAAACTCTTTGCGCGCATAGAAAGACTATTAGAGGGAAGCTTGGCCACAATCGTCAGTAACTCGCCCTTCTTACCTTGTTTACGCTCTAGTACCGCCGTTTTATTGAGTTCTTTAGCGAGGCTTTTGTCTAATCCCAAGATGTTACGATGGCTGTTAGGAGATTCATCACCCATGATTTTCGCCAGCACAGGATCTAATTGATACGCCCCTTCGATGTCTATTGATAATGCTGCTAAGATCTCTCGCTCCGAATCCTGGGGAGAAAACCCAAACAATTTATCCCCTTGAACTGAGATACGGATTTCGTTCTTAGCAAAATCAACCACCCGTTTAACATCCATAGACGGGTCATAATCGACCCAAGAAGTCGTATTCGATAACTCTACATCCGTCCAGAATTGAGTGATTTCATGTTGATAGTCACGATACGCTTGGGCATAAGCTTTTTTATATTGAGCAAACTCATCTTCAATCTCAAATAAACCGGAATTCATCTCTAATTGATAAGCATCGAAATCATCATTGGCCAAAACACCCCTTGCCAACAAAGGAGAAAAGACCAAAGCACTGCCAAAGCGAAAAGACTTAGTCAAAAACCGACGTTTTAAATCATCCTTAATCACAATTTTCCTACTCCCTTATGTTTGTTTGAAAATCATATACTACATAGAAAATTAATACATAACAGGATTAGACTAAAGATAACACTTATAAATACGAACGATTCTGAGTTATAATCGCATTTGTATTAAGTGAATTATTAAACACACGATTATATTACCCATTATTCTTCGGCATTGAGTCGAAAAAGGTGCAGCATTCATGACACTGTGTGAAATTAAACGAAAAGATATCGTACGTGAAATCGACCGTATTCAACGCATGGTGAGCGAACCCGCCTATATATGCAGCAAATGCCTGCGCAGTGCTGCCAAAAGGAAATTTTTATGTAAACCAAGTGCTCTAGAACACTTGGGCAGCGAGGCTTAATATTCTCGTCTAAGCAATACATGTTAAACAAGACAAGCCTTTGACTATCGCGTAAAATCTGCACTCAGAAATTTACAGCGGGCTCGCATGAGCAATATAAAGGTAGCAGCATGAAATCGGTTGTCGAAGCACTATTATCACAAGCCATTGATACATTAAAACACCAAGGTGTTATTGCTGAAGATGTCAGCCCGCGCATTAACCTCTCAAACACCAAAGACAAAAGCCACGGCGACTTTGCCTGCAACATTGCCATGATGCTCGCGAAACCTACCGGTATGAACCCTCGCGAATTAGCCGAGAAAATCATTACCGCAATGCCTCAAGATCCTCGTATTAGCGACACTCAAATCGCGGGACCTGGCTTTATCAATTTCTTCGTAAATGACCGCTGGCTAGAACAGCAAGTTAGTCATGCATTAGCGGATGATTACATTGGTATCAAGCGTGCCGTCACACCTCAAACCATTGTGGTTGATTACAGCTCACCCAACCTCGCGAAAGAAATGCACGTTGGCCACCTTCGTTCTAGCATCATTGGTGATGCCGTTGTGCGCGCCTTAGAATTTCAAGGCCACAACGTCATACGCCAAAACCATGTGGGCGATTGGGGTACACAATTCGGCATGCTGCTCGCCTATATGGAAGAGCAACAAAACAATGGTGAATCGTTAGACCTAGCCGATCTTGAAGGTTTCTATCGCGCCTCTAAAGGTCGTTTTGACGAATCAGAAAAGTTTGCAATACGCGCACGCGAGTTGGTCGTTGCTCTGCAATCGGGCGATGAGTACTGCAACAAGCTATGGAAAGAATTCAACAGTATTTCTCTAGAGCACTGTTTGACCTTGTATAAGCGCCTAGGCGTAAGTTTAACGGCAGCTGATGTGCGTGGAGAAAGCGCTTACAATAATGACCTTCAATCTATTGTTGATGAACTAACCAAAGCAAACTTACTGACCGAAAGTAATGGCGCGCAGTGCGTTTTTCTTGATGAATTCAAAAACAAAGAAGGCGATGCGCTTCCGATCATTGTGCAAAAATCTGGCGGTGGCTTTTTATATGCTACCAGCGATTTGGCGGCTATTCGCTACCGCGCACAACAATTGCACGCCGACCGTGTTTTATATTTTGTTGACCAACGCCAAGCACTTCACTTCAACCAAGTATTTGCCCTGGCTTATAAAGCAGGCTTTGCCAATGAGGACGTCAGCCTAGAACACTTAGGTTTTGGCACTATGAATGGTGAAGATGGTAAGCCTTTTAAAACACGAAGTGGCGGCACGGTTAAGCTTGTTGATTTATTAGACGAGGCCGAAGTACGCGCCATTGCTTTAGTACGCAGTAAAAATCCAGACATGGGTCAAGCGGAAGTTGATAAAATTGGTAAAGCCGTCGGAATTTCAGCGGTAAAATACGCCGACCTGTCAAAAGACCGCGCCCGTGATTACATCTTCAACTTTGATCAAATGCTAAGCTTTGAGGGTAATACAGCACCTTACCTAATGTATGCCTATACCCGCGTAGCCAGTATTTTTGACAAGGCCGGTTTGGATATGAACAGCATTCAAGGCGAAGTAAAACTGGCAGCAGAAAAAGAAAAAGATCTTGCGAATAAGTTAATGCAGTTCCCAGAGATTCTAGAGCGTATCAGCCAACGTGGACAGCCACATACTTTATGCAGTTATATCTATGAAGTGGCAGGTTTATTCTCAAGCTTTTACGAGCACTGCCCTATTCTTAGTGCAGAGACAGAAGATCAAAAAATGAGCCGGTTACGTCTAGCGGCTCTTGCAGGCAAAACCATCAAGCAAGGTTTAAACCTACTGGGCATTGAAACGTTAGAGCGCATGTAAGCGCTCTACCCTGTTATTGCTTGAATGAGAGTGCATTAAATAAACACCGCATTAAATAACAGGGTACGCAATATCGCCCCAGTCTTCTTCACTGCTATTCAACATAATACTAATAAGAATCGGCATTATGCTGGATAGCAGAGCAACACCATCATTAACCTGTTCTCGGTTAACCTGGCTCTGGTAAGTCGCGCCACCCTGTAATACTTGATTGCGCAGTACATATAATCGATCAAGCACAATAGAGAATAACGGGGCTACTTTTTTTCTGCTTAAGCAATTGAGCGCTTCAACAGATGATTGATTAAAGCTAATACGCCACGCTGATTCGGTCGCCTCTAACGCCTCAATAGTCTCTTTCTGATCGCCTTTCAGACGCTGCGCTTCCCAAAATCCTGCAAAAACATAAGGGTTTTTAATTAATGCTTTTACCGAACCCGAATACTCATTCCACAAACAGGTATAAATACGCTGCTGATCATCAAGAGCCACAAGCTTTTCGATAAAAGGTGCGATAGGTTCCTCACCCTCAATGTAAAAGCAGGCACTAAAACTGATCCAGAGATTAATAAAAGCTTGATCGACATTATCACTTTGAAGTTGCTCCCCCGCCGCTTTTAACCAACTTAGAGAACGATGCAAACGCGTCCCGTGCACTTGAGTAAAGTCATCACGACGAGTCCTTAATTCGTGTTTTAGGGTTTCGTATTGGTCGACTAACAGATGGTTACTCATGTCATCACTCTTATGTATTTATGCCCACATCATTAATTGTTTAAAGAGAAAATACCAGTCCTCATACTCATTAATTTAAAGCAGTCTCGGCGAAGCGAACAATAGAGAAGGTTAATAAATAAAGTTTCAGAAATGATACAACAACAAAAACACTGTAATAGAGAGCGAAAAAAC
>JBNMPQ010000085.1:0-10001 GCA_051276935.1 Oleispira sp.
TGAGCCCGATAGTTATTTTGCCAGTCCAGCATTTTGCCAACGCTTTCGTTAAGACGCTTAAAGTTATCGCCATATTGCTCGTTAATACGGGCATTGAAGTCTTGCATAACCGCTTCAATAGCCTCTACTAACGCTTTAGCGTTAGCGTCGGCCATGCGTTCTTCATAGTGCTCTAATACATAAACGATTTTGCCAACGCCATTTTGGTTATCTTCATGCTGGCTCTTTAATAGGGCCGGTACTGATTCAGCATTTTGTGGATTGAATTGATCGGCAAGTAACTTTAAGGAAGCATCAAGATCATCAATGCTGGCAGCGCGCGTTTGGTGCTTAGTTCTTCGCCCTGATTGAGAAAAAGTGCTTCGCAGCTTAATCGTCAAAGCACCCAGTAAGCCTGCAATAGATGACCAGAAGGCGGTTTTTAAACCATCCATTAACTTAGGTACACTGCCGTGAATGTCGGTGGTATCGAAGCTCCACAGTCCCAGAGCTACCCCTAAAAAAGTACCAAAAATACCGATACTGGTGAGGATATTGGGCGCTAACTCTACCGTTTTAGTCGAATAATGGAAAAAGTGAAAATACACCGTCAACATAGTAATAATGCCGATAAGTACCAATGTCCACGGCGAGAACTGCTCCAACATGAAAGTTATCCCTACGAAAATTTTAAAACTTATTTAATAGTTTAGTTCAACTTAGGCCATTCTTCCTTGTTGGAATAAAAATAGTCATTAACCATATAAAATCTTCTAAAAATTACGTAACTCTTTATCGGTCTCCTCACGCCAAAATCGATTTAAATAGACTTCAAAAGACAACTATTAAGCCTGACCCCTGCTAATTGGAATAAGTGCACAGTAATCTATCGCTATTAGTGAATTTAGATCACCAATCCAAATAATTAGAGCGTTCGTATGATGTTGAAGGATTTAACAATTATTGGTTAAATACTATTTGGAGGTTGGTTATTGGGTGTTTTTCCTTTGTCTTTTTAAAGGTGCCCCTGTACTTATTTCGCCTCTTTAATATAAAACATGCAATTAAAAGCATGCCACTTTAAAACCATTAAACTAAAAATAAGGGGTCTTTATGACTGCCACAACTTGGGCCGTACTATTAGTAATAGTATTAATCGGCTTAGCTTATAAAAAAGCTAATTTGAAAGTTTCTACCTTAGTAACCGCAGCAATTACTTTAGCGGCTTATTTCTTTGATGCAGCAACAGGTTTTATTGTCACATCTGTTATTTTTACTGCAGTATTTGGTGTATTGAGCCTTTCGGCTTTCCGCGCCAATACAATCACTCGCCCTATTTTTGCTATTTATAAAAAGATTTTACCTGAGATGTCAGCAACTGAATCGACTGCATTAGAAGCAGGTACGGTTTGGTGGGATGGCGAACTTTTTGCTGGCAAGCCTAACTGGCATAAATTGATGGATCATCCGAATCCTCAGTTGCGTCCAGACGAGCAGGCATTCTTAGATAACGAAGTCGAAGTTTTATGCTCGATGATTAACGAATACGAAATCAAAGAAAACGGGGATATGCCGATTGAACTTTGGGACTATATCAAGGCTAATCGTTTCTTTTCGATGATTATTTCAAAAGAGTACGGTGGCTTAGAATTTTCTGCTCAAGCACAGTCTGCTATTTTACAAAAACTTTCTGGTATTTCCAGCGCAGTAATGTCAACTATTGGCGTTCCAAACTCTTTAGGTCCTGCCGAGCTGTTATTAAAGTACGGTACTGATGCCCAAAAAAATCATTATCTTCCACGTCTAGTGGATGGTCGTGAAATTCCTTGTTTTGGTTTAACGGGCCCACGCGCGGGTTCAGACGCAACGTCTTTGCCTGATACCGGTGTTGTATGTAAAGGCATGTGGGAAGGTCAGGAAGTTCTGGGGCTTAAAATGAACTTCAATAAGCGTTACATTACGCTTGCACCAGTTGCTACAGTGGTGGGTTTAGCCTTCCGTATGTTTGACCCCGAAAAGCTATTAGGCGATAAGAACGATATTGGTATTACCGTTGCACTTTTACCGCGCGTACTTGAAGGTATGGAAATTGGTAACCGTCATAACCCAATCGGTTCGCCGTTTATGAACGGCCCTATTTTTGGCAAAAATGTTTTTATTCCTCTAGATTTCATCATCGGTGGTGTTGAAAATGCAGGTCAAGGTTGGAGAATGTTGGTTGAATGTTTATCGGTAGGTCGCTGTATTACGCTACCCTCCTCTGGCGCTGGCGGTGGAAAATACGGTATTGCTACAGCCGGTGCGTATGCTCGAATTCGTCGTCAATTTGGTATTCCAATATCTAAACTTGAAGGTGTGCAAGAGCCATTAGCGCGTATCGCAGGCCATTCTTACATCAATTCAGCAGCCGCACGAGTGACTGCAATTTCGATTGATAACGGTGAAAAGCCTTCAGTACCTTCAGCAATTTTAAAGTACAACTTAACGGAATCGGCTCGCAAGATTGCAATTGATAGCATGGATATTCACGGCGGTAGTGCGATCTGTCGTGGCCCAAATAACTATGTTGAATCGGGCTACTCTTCAGTGCCTGTTGCGATCACGGTTGAAGGCGCCAACATTCTTACTCGTACCATGATCACTTTCGGTCAAGGTGCTATTCGTTGTCACCCATTCGTTTTACCTGAAATGAATGCCGCAAAGACCAATGATATTAAAGCGTTTGATAAAGCATTATTCAGCCACTTTGGATTCATATTTTCGAATATTGCTCGCTCTTTCGTATTAAGCACAACCAATGCCGCGTTTACTTCTGTTCCGGCTTCTGGCCCAACGAAAAAGTATTACAAGCAGATCAACCGTTATTCAGCAAGTTTCGCTTTGTGTGTTGATATGGCGATGTTCTCTTTGGGTGGCGAGTTGAAGTTCCGTGAACTTATCTCAGCACGCTTAGCTGACATGCTTTCTAAACTGTACTTGGCGTCTATGACGTTGAAGCATTGGGAAGATCAAGGTCGTCAGAAAGACGATTTGCCCTTGGTTGAGTATGCAATGGCTATGCTGTTCTCTGAATTCGAAGAGGCATTAGATGGTTTCACTAAGAACTTGCCCGCTCGTCCTGTAGGTTGGTTAGTGCGTGCGTTGACAATGCCTTTAGGTCGTAGTGCTTCCAAGCCAACGGATAAAGTTGTGGCGAAAATTGTTGATTTAACAACTTCTGCAACGGCAACACGTGAGCGTTTAATCACGGGGACTTACCGTGGTGATAACGGACGTAATCCAATGTTCAAGTACGATTCATTGTTAGCCCGTGTTGACCAAGCTGATCCAATTTATAAAAAGATTGGTATTGCATTGAAAGCAGGTAAATACGATGAGTCGAATCTAACCATTGAAAACCGCATCACGGATGGCGTCACAATGGGCGTTCTGACCCAAGACGAAGCCGACTTCATGGTTGCTTTTGAAAAAGATGTTTTAGAAATGGTTAACGTTGATCATTTCCCTCTTGAGGGTTTAGGTCCTGTTTCTGTTAAGCATGATGTCTCAGAACAGAAAACTAAAGCTGAAAAGAAACCTGTTAAAAAAACAGTGGCTAAAAAAACTGAAGAAGCTTCTTAAGTCGCAGTTATTTTTTGATGTAATCTAAGCCCTGTTAAAATGTCAGCAATGATGATTTAGCAGGGCTTTTTTTTGCAACAGATTATCCCATAAAAATGGGTAGCCTCCTCTATTCCCTTAAAGCGCATTACTTTAAGATGTTTGAAAAATCGTCCTTTTTACTTATTAAATATTGCTCGTGGAAACCTCATGGAAACATTTTTTGATATTCAACAACGTGCTGCTAAGCGTAAAGGCGGTAAAGCTACATTGGCTTCTATTGTCTATAAGCCGTTAACCCCTAAGCAGTTATTGAAAGTCTCTGATGATGAATGGCTAGAAGAATTTACTCGCAAGATTTTTCAGAGCGGTTTTTATTGGTCGGTTATTAATAAGAAATGGCCGGGGTTTCGTGAGGTATTTTGGAACTTCAACATTAAGAAATTATTGATGATGCCGCCAGAGATGCTAGAAGAGAAATCGTCTGATGAGCGCATTGTAAGAAATTACAATAAAGTGAAAACCGTTCCCGCGAATGCCTCGATGATTCACTTTGCAGCCAAAGATGAAGGTAAGCCTTTCAATCAGCTGGTAGCCGAATGGCCGACAGATGACATTATTGGTTTGTGGGCTTGGCTCAAGAAACACGGTGCTCGCTTAGGCGGCAATACTGGCCCCTATACACTTCGCCAATTGGGTAAAGATACATTTTTGCTATCCCGCGATGTTGAGGCTTATTTACGCGCGAATGAAATCATTGATGGCGGCCTGCAGTCTAAGAAGTCGTTAAAAGCAGCACAGGCTTTCTTTAATGAAATGCAAAAAGAAAGCGGCTTATCACTGCAAGAAATCAGCCTAACCATTGCTTATAGTGTGGGTGATAATTCAGTGTGATTTCTACGTTTAGAACAAACATTTGATCAGTACGGCGTGATACAAAAAGAAATATTCAACGCCGTTTGATCACATGATATACCCATAATTTGACGCTACCTCATTATCCATCAAAATTTTGCTCAATAATAATTACCGAAATCTGTTAGAATCCATTATTAACAATCTTTGACTTCTTGAGAATAACACCGTGACTAATAACGATGTATTACGCCGCATTCGCTATACCTTTAATTTTAGCGATTCAAAAATGATCAGCCTATTCGCTTTGGCAGGTGAGACAGTTACTCGTGAGCAAGTTAGCTGCTGGTTAAAGAGAGATGATCATGATGACTATAAAGGCCTAAAAGACTATCTTTTAGCGACTTTCCTTAATGGTTTGATCAATGATAAGCGTGGCGTAAAAGAAGGCAAGCCTGCTCCCATTGAGAAAGAGCTGACCAACAACATCATCTTACGTAAGTTAAGAATCGCATTAAATTATGTCGATGCTGACATGCTTGACGCAATGGCACTCGCTGACTTCCGCATCAGTAAGCCAGAGCTAACAGCTTTCTTCCGTCGTCCTGGCCATAAGCACTATAGGATTTGCAAAGATCAGATTTTGCGTAATTTCTTACAAGGTATTCAAATCAAATACCATGTTGCAAAGCCAACTGATACAGAACAACTGTCTGATTTTGAAACGCCCAGCGAAGAGCTGTAACGTTTTATAGAGAGGCAATCTGGCGACAAAAGCTTGTCGCCAGATTAAACTATCGCTACTCGATCAGTGAAACGGACATATTAGTCGTATTTTCTTTATCAATCATCACCGTAAAAATCGGTGATGATAACCGCTCTTGACCTTTACGGGGTGCAATCAAAAAACGATATTGGTCGCCTGCCACAGGGTTATACCAGCGCATTTGATACTCTCCCATGCCATTATCTTCCACATCAAGAAAACGCACTTCAATATCATAGCCATCATCATTAATGGGCTCGCCCGCATTATTCATATCAACCCATTCGCCATTGGCTAAGGTTTCGACTTTGACCAAAGGGTTATGCAGCTGAATTTCACTGGTGCCCACATCGAGCCATTCAAAAGAGACATAGTGTTCTTGATTTTTCGATTCCGCGGTATAAAACTCTGGTTGCTTTAAAAACTTACGCTTGCCTTGGCTAGTGTCGCCGGTAGGAAAGAATTGATTAACCACCAAGTCATAAGACCATTCATCGGCTAACTCAACCAAGGGCCCCTTTTCGATCATATCCTGGGACAGACGGCCAAGCTGGGCCGATAGATAAGGCGTTGTGTACTGGCCATAAAGTGTGTGGCCACCTTCATAGTTTTGGCGTTTATACTCTTCTGGTGTTGTGCTGTAACCAAAATAGCCATTGGCGTTACCCGCTATCCAAGCATGCTTAATCTCTTGCCCTGCTTGTTTATACACTTGGCGAACACGAGCGGCTATGCGGCGTCTTGCTTCGGTCGTAATCTCAAACGGTAGAGGCATCACAATCGTATCGTTGATTTTCATAAGCTGAAATAAGACGGTATTCGGAAAACTGTCTTTTGGTTCTAAAATAGGCTGTGTATATTTGAAACCTAAATGCGTTTTATTTCCTTGGCAGCCTTCAGTAAAAAACCAACTGCGCGACATAACATTACCACCTTTCAAGAAAGGAACCGCCGCTAAAAAAGGCGTACGACGCTCATAAGCACCAGCAGCAACAGCAACAGCACAGGCGCACCGATCGCAGGGTCTTGGCACAATTCAACATCACCAACTGTGTTGTTCTCACGAATATTCAATTCACGTGCAGCGGTAGTAATAGAAATATCAGACGTTAATTCACTGCCCAACGCCTCGAAAAGAGCGATCGCTTCTTTACCGATACCTTGCCCCAGCTTTTTCGCTTCTTTCCAATTCACTTCAAAATGGCCAAAAGTATTATCGCCATGGTCTGGCACTGCTGGCGCCATGTCACCCTGAGTTCCCGTGGTTAAACCATGAACGACTTTCAAGGGCGTATTGTATTTACGCTGAATCGCCCACTCTAAGTCTTTTTGAGCGTATGCAAATAAGTCGGCGTATGCACCTCAACGGGCACGCTCAACGCAGTAGCATGCACTGAAAAACTGGAGAAAGCCGCCAGTGGTTTATATTGACCCTAGGTATCCAATACATCAATGCGAATCATATACATCGCGGGGTTAACTGCTTTAAATACAGCGTTGGGATCTTCTAGGTCGATGCCTGACACATTGCTGTTTAATACATAAGAATCCAGCGAACGATTACGATTGTAGCCGTAGATATCTTTACGACCCGTTGCAACTTTAGCAGGGCGACGATTTTTTTGAGCGTACAAAATGCCGTCAGCAATACGTTGACTGGCAAAGTTTAAGAAGTTTTCTTCCAACCCCTGACCACTCGACATGTGATTATTATAGAAATCATTTTCAAAATAGTTCACGGGAGCTGAGTGGCTGTGCGACGAGGTAATCACAATATCACTGGCTTTTAGACCGGTCTTTTCAGCAACGGCTGCCACCACTTGGTGCTGTACCAGTAACGAACCTGCCGTTAAATCCGTTTGCACCAACGCAGTTGAATGACCTTTGCCATCGTTAATATACACAACCCGTGCTTTTAAGCGCGTACGGAAACCTTTCCCAAAGCTTGCCATTACTGAATAGCCCCCCAATGGCATACCGGGTGGTGGCGTAATATCCATAGAAATAGCCCCTGCGGTGGCAATGCCTGTTGCATTAACAATGGAAGGCTCGGGTTGAATCACGGTAATTTCTTTCACCGTGGAACACGCACTAAGCGAAGTAACGGCCAATAGGAGAAGTGCTAGGGAGCGCATTCGGCTTTCCTTTGAGATTAAAAGTATTATTTTTATTTTTATTTTTAGGTACTATAGTACAAGTATAGTTTGAGAAAAGGAACATGCCTACAGAATTAACAAACCCCATTCTTGCAGTAATTGAGGACAGTGAATTAATTGTTCTTTTTTTACTTTCGGCAGTTTTTTGATACGGTATTCAAGCTGAGAAGCAACAACCCGATTTTCAACAGGGTATGAAAACTCTAAGATCAGCGGCCCTTTTCCTTTAAGTGCTTTGGCCGCTTTTGGTCCTCCACTTTGATGCTCGGCAAAACGACGCTCAACATCGGTGGTTATACCCGTATATAAAGCATTACAGTTATTACGGACGAGGTAGATAAACCAGGTATTTAAAGGGTTGAGGTTTAAGTTGTTAGGCATGCGCGTATAGCACCATACTCTTTCAGATAAATCACTGGTTTTGTATTAAATCGGTGTAGACTTGCTGAAAACACTCTATTTATGGATGCTTTAACATGTCGAACCCGACAACAACTCCACCTGCCACAGCGCGTTTTCGTGATCCTTTCAGCGGCTTTAGTCACTTATTCGGTGCATTTGTAGGCCTTGCAGTACTGTGTTTTTTCGTTATTAAAGCCAACATCGAAGGTGATGCTCTTCAGGTCGCCTCTGTTGCTGTTTTCGCCGTGTGCATGATTATGATGTTTGGCAGCAGTGCGGTTTATCACCTTGTTCAAGGCAGCGACGAAAAGATATTAAAGCTTAAACGCATCGACCATATGGCGATCTTCGCTATGATCGCCGGTACTTACACTCCCATTTGCTTAATCGCGTTACGAGATACGTTTGGCTGGACCCTTCTAATAGCCGTTTGGAGCCTTGCGTTTTCTGGCATTCTATTAAAGATATTTTGGATTGGCGCCCCCCGCTGGTTATCAACGCTTATCTACTTAGGCATGGGCTGGGCGAGTGTCTTTGGACTATCAACAATGAAAGAGGTTATGCCTACCGCCTCGTTTAATTGGTTATTTTATGGTGGCATTGCTTACACTTTAGGCGCTATTGTCTATGGCACTAAACGACCTAATCCTTGGCCTAACTCTTTTGGTTTTCATGAAATCTGGCACATTTTTGTGATGGCTGGAGCATTTGGCCACGCGATCTCGATTTATTATTTGTTGTGACCTTTATTTGAGACTGTCTATTTCATCAGTAACAAAGGCGATACTGCAACGCCAGTAAGATCTGGTATAATGCCTTTTTTCTGCTAGACCAGCCTCTTTTCGTGGAGTTTCACCTTGAGCAAACCTGCCAATTTTTCCTCTCTTGCGTTACCGCAAGGCATGATCGATAACCTAGACCAAATGGGTTATCTGAACATGACACCGATTCAAGCCGAAGCCTTGCCTTTTGTTATTGAAGGCCGTGATGTCCTTGCCAAAGCCCAAACCGGTAGTGGTAAAACAGCCGCTTTTGGCATCGGTATTTTAGCCAAGCTGAACCAACGTAATTTCGGCTGCCAGGCATTAATTTTATGCCCGACTCGCGAACTAGCCACTCAGGTTGCGGATGAAATCCGTACGCTTGCACGCTACCAGCAAAACATCAAAATTCTAACGTTATGCGGTGGCCAATCAATTGGTCCTCAAATAGGCTCTTTAGAACACGGCGCACATATTGTTGTCGGTACTCCCGGTCGTATTGCTGATCACATTAACAAAGGCACGTTGGATCTAAACGCTGTTGAAACAGTGGTTTTGGATGAAGCTGACCGCATGTTGGACATGGGTTTTGTTGATGAGATCACTAAGATCATTAGCCACACGCCTTATGATCGTCAAATGTTGTTATTTTCTGCGACCTACCCAGAAGGTATACAATCACTAAGTAAAGAATTTCAGCACGAGCCTGAAACGATTACGATCAAAGATGAGCAGTCAAAAAGCACGATTATTCAGCGTTTTTATGATGTGCCAAAGATGAAAGATAAAGATGAAGCGTTGCTAACATTGTTAGGCAGCAAAGCGTCTGAGTCGACTGTAATTTTCTGTAATACTAAGTTAGCTTGCTACGACGTTTTAGAATTTTTACGCGAACGTGGCTATCACGCACTTGCACTAATAGGCGAGATGGAACAGCGCGAACGCGACCAGGTATTGGTTCGTTTCTCGAATAAGAGTGCCGCTATTTTGATTGCGACTGACGTCGCGTCTCGTGGTTTGGATATCGATGATCTTGATTTGGTGATCAACTACGACGTGACGCGTGATCCTGAAGTTCACGTTCACCGTATTGGCCGAACGGGCCGCGCGGGTAAAGAAGGTTTAGCACTTTCATTGATGGCCGCTTCTGAAATTAAGAAGATGTTCGCGATTAATGAATACATGAACACGAAATACGATACCAGCGATATCAGTAAGCTTAAAAGCCCTTACGAGCCGAAGAAGCCGAACATGGTTACTTTGTGCATCGATGGCGGTAAAAAGAGCAAGTTACGCCCAGGTGATATTTTAGGTGCGTTAACCGCTGGCGGTGAAGTTCCTGGTACTGACGTTGGCAAGATCAACATGTTCCCAAATCACGCGTATGTTGCGGTAGCCCGCCCGAGTGCGCGCATCGCATTACGATTGATTCAAGAGCAAAACATGAAAGGTCGTCGCTTCAGAGTGCGTCGTTTATAAACG
>JBNMPQ010000086.1:0-9991 GCA_051276935.1 Oleispira sp.
TCTGGCGATAATACCATTCACCGCGCGTTTCGTTTTCACACTCCGTCTCATCAAAAGTTTGTGCATCTTCGGTAAAGTGGCCACAAAATATCACACTGGCTGTCCACCAATTGCGAATAAATTCAGCGATCATGTTACCTGCTAATACAGCAAGAAACATTGGCCATGATATTAAAGCAGCCAACAGTGGGAAGAATAGGTACTCTTTAAAAACCTGCTTTTTAATTTTATTAAAGAAAGAGTGCCTTAATGCTTCACGACTAATAGGCAAGCTCGATTCTTCTTTTTGCTTGCCGGCAAAAATTCGTTCGCCCGCCACTTCGTGATACGCAATACCAAACTGGAAAAAACTGCTTAATAACGTATAAGTCATAAACTGAAAGCGGTTCTTTGGACGCCAGCTAATGTCATCACTTAACCGTAATAAACCATAACCATAATCACGATCTTTGCCAATAATATTGGTATAGGTGTGGTGTTCATGATTGTGATAACGCTTCCAAGATTCACCATCACCCCAAATATCCCAATCAAACTTACGCGAATTAATATGCGCATCGTTCATCCAGTCATACTGTCCATGCATCACATTATGACCAATTTCCATATTATCTAAAATCTTAGACAACGCTAATAAAGCAACACCCGCAACCCAAAATAATGGGTGATAAAAACCAAGCACTAACGATAAGCGACCTAATATGTCGCTACTGCGTTGAACTCGAATAACCTTGCGAATATAGCGAGCGTCATTTTCGCCAACCTTGGCCATGGCTTCTTCACGGATCTTATTCAAATCGTTTTCAAATGCTTTTAATGCTTCTGCATCCGGACGATTACTGGCGAGATTAGTAGTCATATTTTTTCCTTTATCGTCGATTAAAGATCGAGTACTACATCGCCTTGGGCGACGGAGATACACAGCTGAATTTCTTCACTGCCCGTATCTGAATATTTTTGCGTACGAGTATTAAAAACAATACCGCTTTTCTTTTTACAAATGCACTGATGGCAAACACCAATACGGCAACCCGAGACTGGGGTTAGACCTTGCGATTCTGCTTGTTCTAACAACGTATTGATTTCGTCTTTTTCACTAACAACTGTTTTTTGTGATACTTGAAAGTGCACAACCGCGTGTTCGTTATTTTTGAGTTCAACAGGTGCAGCCCCAAAGAATTCAAAATTTACTTTTTCTTCAGCAACATCCAGTTCAGCCAGTACTTTTCGTGCTTGCTGAATCATTGGCGCTGGACCGCAAATATAACTCGTACGTAAATCATAATCGGGGCAATAGTCCTGCAAGTGTTCGCGACAAATAAAACCTTCTTTTTCGCCATTAACAAAAGTAATTTGAATGCTAGGATATTCTTTTTGCAACTGCTCTAGTTCACGCTGAAAAACAATGTGCTGATCATTTCGCGAGTAATACAGTAAGTGAATATCAAGTTCGATAGATTGCTTATTTAATGCCTTCTGCTGCAGTGCTTGCTGTTGCAACATAGAACGAAATGGAGTGATGCCACTGCCGCCAGCAATAAACAGATATTTTTTAGGACGTTCATCTTTGGTCAAAGCTAATTTGGGTAAAATGAATTCACCTTGAGCAACCGATATATTTACCAAATGTCCTGGCGCTAACTGCTGACGAATCCAAGGCGTGATACGTCCTTGCTGCTGAATACGAATACTCAGTTCAATCAACCCTGTTTTTTTATAATAAGCAGGGGAAGATGAAATACTGAAGCAGCGCAAAGTACGGCTGCCGTCTTTTTCAACCATTAATTCAATATATTGGCCAGCTTGAAATTCAGGCCATGTACGATCAATCAACCCTGCTTTAGGTTTAAGCACGAGGGTATACATGTCGGCCATTTCATCGCGGATTTCTATAATTTGAGCACGATAAGCGTCTGTTACCCATTGAGGCACAAACATCTGTATTAATGGTTGGAAATAACCAGAGAATGAGCTGTGCTGAGTTAACGCTTGGCTAAACCAAGTCCAGCCTTGCTGTGTTAATGAGTTCATGATGGACTCCCATAGTTTCAGCATACAAATGTACGCTGAAATTTAAGGGATGTCCATTTCCTGATTGAAAAGAGATTATTGCCAAAAGGGACATAATCCTAAGGGATTTGCGTTTAATTAATCAGTAACACTTAAGATGATAAAATTAAAGAATTTACGAATTAACGATGGAGTTGTTCGCCAACCAAGTCGGTTAGACGAGCAACCGCACCTTGGTTATCGGCCACAACACGCTGGCCACTTGCACCCATATCTGCGCGCAATTCAGGGCGTTCTAATAACTGTCGTAAACAGATCGTCAGCTGTTTAGACGATGTTTGTTGCATCGCGCCTTCGCTAATAAGCTGCTGCGAAATCGCCGCAAAGTTGTAATCACTTTGCCCCATCACCACCGCTTTGGATAATGCACACGCTTCTAAGGGGTTGTGGCCTCCATGCTCAATAAAACTGCCACCGATAATCGCAATATCAGCACTGGCCAGTAATAACAGCATCTCACCCATGGTATCGGCCAAATACACCTGCGTCATTAAACTAGGTTGTACATTGCCCTTCTCAAATGATTCACTGCGCCTTACCAAATGCAGACCTCGATCTAAAATCAAAGCCGCTACTTCATCAAAACGCTCAGGATGACGCGGTACTATCGTTAATAATAAATCAGGAAAATCAGACAATAACTGCTGATAACTCGCCAAAATAAGATCATCTTCCCCTTCATGGCTGCTGGCCAAAACCAATACTGGTCGACTGTTTCCCCACAGTACTTTGAGCGTATTACCTTGAGTTAAAGATTGCTCAGGGACACTGATATCAAATTTAATGCTGCCCGTTACATCGACCTTTCTGTCATCAATGCCTAACGCGATAAAACGCTCTGCATCATCACGATGCTGCGCGGCAACCAAATCTAATCCCTGCAACATAGGACATGTCAGTTTTGGGAATTTCGCATAGCCCCGGGCTGATTTTTCAGAAAGTCGAGCGTTAGCCAAGATGACAGGCACTTGCTGTTTATTACAGCTGCGAATAATGTTCGGCCAAAGCTCTGTTTCCATGATGATGCAAAGACGGGGCTGAATCGTCTTAATAAAACGATTCATTAACCAAGGCAAGTCATAAGGTAGATAAAGGTGAACAATACGCCCCGTCTTTAAGTCATCCGCGTACAAGCGCAAAACTTGATCGGATCCGGTGGGGGTTGTTGTGGTAATGGTAAGCGTTAAATCAGGGTTGGCAGCTTGCAGACTTCGCACTAACGGTTCTGCAGCGAGCGTCTCACCCACCGAAACAGAATGAATCAACAGCCCATTCGCTTTGCCATTAAAGGTAGATAAAGCAAATCGTTCAGCCCAGCGCTGGCGGTAACCAGGGTTCGCTCCACCGCGCAGCCACATGCGAAGCAAAATAATGGGAATGGCTAAGGTAAAAACCAAGTTGTAAAAAAAACGAGCCACTCGCAGTTCTCCGATTAATGAATGCCGCTATACATTAGCATTCTATATTAACAAAACCGCCGCCAAGCTTATATAGCCTGTCTGCTAGTTCCTACTGCCTAGTTTTGTTAGACTGAGTGTTCTTTAATTTATGTGGCGGATCAAGATGGATTTACAAGTTCCTAACTTCCATCAAGCGCAGGTATTAGTATTCGGCGATGTCATGCTGGATCGTTATTGGCAGGGGCCTACATCTCGTATATCCCCAGAAGCACCCGTACCTGTGGTGAAAGTACAAGACATTGAAAACCGTGCCGGTGGTGCTGGTAACGTTGCGTTAAACATAGCAACATTAGGTGCTAAAGCGCATTTATTTGGCATTACAGGTGACGACGAAAACGCCAACGACCTTGAATATATGCTGAAAACCAAAGGCGTTAACTGTGGTTTCCTGCGTCACGAGACCAGCCCAACGATCACTAAGTTGCGTATTTTAAGTCGTAATCAACAGCTTATACGCTTGGATTTTGAAGAATCTTTTAACGATGTCGATCTAACCACGATTTATCAACAATTTGACCAGCAGGTCGCGAATGCGGGTGCGGTTATTTTATCAGATTACAACAAGGGCGCATTAACAGACCCGCAGCGCTTAATTCAAGCCGCTCGTAAAGTCGGCACGCCCGTATTAGTCGACCCAAAAGGCACCGACTTTAGTATTTACCATGGTGCAACGTTAATTACACCTAACCTAGCCGAATTTGAAGCCGTTGTTGGTTATTGCAAAGATGACGAAACGTTATTTGCTAAGGGCAAAGCCTTATTAGAACAACATGATCTTAAGGCGCTATTAGTCACACGCAGTGAAAAAGGCATGACCTTAATTCAGCGTAATGCTGAACCCTTGACCTTGCCAACGCGTGCACGTGAAGTGTATGACGTCACAGGTGCAGGCGATACCGTGATATCAGTATTAGCAACCGCTCTGGCCGCGGGTGAAACGTTAGAGCATGCAACGGCGTTTGCTAATATTGCAGCGGGTATTGTTGTGGGTAAACTAGGAACAGCCACTGTTACGAGCGATGAATTACGCAGCGATATCCGCAGTGAACAACATGGTGGTGCAGCCGTATTCGACGAAGATGAACTCATGCAGCTAGTGCGTGAATGCAAAGAGCGTGGCGAAAGTTTAGTCATGACCAATGGCTGTTTCGACATTATTCACCCCGGCCATGTCCAGTATTTAAAAGAAGCGAAAACGTTAGGCGATCGTTTATTGGTTGCCGTGAATAGCGATGAATCGGTATCACGATTAAAAGGCCCTACTCGCCCGATCAATTCACTCGATCACCGCATGGCGGTATTAGCGGGTTTGGAAAGTGTCGATTGGGTCGTGCCTTTTACCGAAGATACGCCAGAGCGCCTAATTACCAAAGTACTTCCGAGTATTTTAGTAAAAGGTGGTGATTATAAAATTGAAGAAATTGCAGGCGGCGAAGCCGTGATGGACGCAGGCGGTGAAGTGATTGTTTTGAGCTTTAAAGATAACTGCTCAACCAGCGCGATCGTTAAACGTATTCAGGCTGAGAAAGCTTAAACAAATTGAATGAGTTAATTATATGATTATCGTAACAGGCGGCGCTGGTTTTATTGGCAGCAACATCGTTAAGACTTTGAACGCTCAAGGCCGTAAAGACATTATCGTAGTGGATGATTTAACCGACGGTAAAAAGTTTTATAATTTAAGCGACTGCGACATTGCTGATTATCTTGATAAAGATGATTTCTTGCAGCTGGTAAAAATCGACGATCCAATTTTGAATAACGTCGAAGCGATTTTCCATGAAGGCGCGTGCTCCTCTACGACAGAGTGGGACGGTAAATTCATGATGGAAAATAACTACGAATATTCTAAAACACTTTTACACGCGTGCATCATTCGTGAAATTCCTTTCTTGTACGCCTCCAGCGCATCCGTTTATGGTGCGGGATCGGTCTTTAAAGAACAGCGTGAACACGAACAACCATTAAACGTTTATGGTTATTCAAAATGGCAGTTTGACCAGTACGTGCGTGAGATTCAGCATACATTCAAATCTCAGGTAGTGGGCTTCCGTTATTTTAATGTTTACGGCCCTCGCGAACAGCACAAAGGCAGTATGTCTTCTGTTGCGTTCCACTTTAATAGCCAAGTCAAAGAAAACGGTGTTGCTAAACTATTTGGTGGCTCTGGCGGTTATGACGATGGTGAGCAACGCCGTGACTTCGTTTATGTAGGCGATGTTGTCAAAGTTAATCTTTGGTTTTTAGATAACCCAGACAAGTCAGGTATCTTTAATTTAGGAACAGGCCGATGCCAGAGCTTTAACGATGTTGCGAATGCCGTTATTGATTGGCACGATGATGAAGGCACACACGTTACTAAAGCAACAAAAGAATACATGCCTTTCCCTGAACATCTTAAAGGTGCATATCAGAGCTTTACTGAAGCAGATATTTCTAAACTGCGAGATATGGGTTACGATCAACCTTTTGCAACCGTAGAAGAAGGTACTCGTTCTTATTTAGACTCTCTTAATAAATAACATTTAATAAGCGCTAAAAAATACGCTCATAAATAAACGGAAGAGAAGCACAAAATGAACCGTTCATGCCATTAAGTATGAGCGGTTTTTTTATTTATAGTTTCATTTTATCTTTGATCTTTTCTAACGCATTGCGCATATTATCACTAGACGACTCTGACGCAACGTTAGATAATTCATAATCATTGCCCTTCTCTGATTTTGTCATTATAAATACTTGATCACTGCCCTTTAACATGACCTTGGCAGAACCTCCTGCTTTTAACACTTTATCTAACTCTACTTGAGTGTCGGGCTCTAGAGGGACAATTGTGCTTTTTGAATCTTTCATTTTATATTCCTATGTAAATAATATACAGGCAAGATCTAAAGCTTAGGTAGGTGCCTTTGCTTTACTAACCAATACGATATTCCCAGTGCCAGTGTTACCAAGGCCAGTCCAACAATTTGATCTGAAGAAACAAGTTTCAAATCCAATACAATGACTTTACGTGCGACAGCCATGAGCGCAGTGGCAATCACTAATTCTACCGGAATAATATTTGATCCAAGGTATAAACGAATATTGATAAAAATTTCAACGGCTATTAATACAAGCATGAAAGCGCCAAAAGTTTGCAGGATATCTTCAACATCCAATAGAAAATATGGGGGAGTTATTAATCTGCTATATAAAACGTATACAACATCTGCAATGCTCCAGAAAATAACCAACACCATCAATACCGCCAGTATTCTTATCGCAAGTCGAATTAGACGATGTAATACCTTTAATAATGGATCGGTGTGATCTTCTGGCAACTCTTCATGCATCATAAAATTTCTCAATATAAATATATTAGCGACGGAAAATAAGAACAAATCTGGTTTAGACAATATTATCCCATGTCGCTAATCTTATCTAGGGACGCTATACGTTAACATCTATGCATATCTGCACATGGAATAGTATTCACATGATACTGACTCACCATTGAATATAGTCAGTAAAGTCATTCTAAGTGATTTCAATTCTAATGGCCTAGTTAATTCATAGCTAATCTCACAATGCCTTGCTATGGTCGTGTGACATAGCCGTATCCTATGGCTATTGGTCATAATTCATCCACGGAAATACCTGAAAAAATGAATATATTACACATTTCAGATATGCATTTTGGCCCTCGCCACTGGCTTGGGAAAACTGAATTATTGTTAGAGAAGTTGAATAGCTATGCCGCCGATATTGTCATCAACACTGGCGACAGTACGACTGATGGCCTTGAAAGTGAATTTGCCGCCGCCGGGGATTTTTTAAATGCAATTGCGTGTCAACATGTGGTTTCGATCCCAGGGAATCATGACAAAAGAAATATGCGCAGTGCTGATTACTTTTATCAGTACATTGATGACACAGACGTCATTCACCCATTAAATCGCGACAATTGCAAAAAGAACTATATCTATCTTGATGCTACCACCAATGGTGTTAGGCAACACTTCACTGACATCAATTTTCTTAAAAACATCACTATTGATGGTAACGCCGTTTTATTAGTCTGTCTCGATACTAATACACTCTATTCAGACAAAGGGTTTGTTGATACTGAGATTCTAAAAACACTTTCTCATGCTATCAGCCAAGCATGTTACGATAAAATTATGCTTCTCAATCACCATTCAATTTTAGATACCGACTCAGATCCGCTTTTCAATTCACGATTGGTTGTCGATTTTGTACGAGAAAATAATATAGAACATGTTTTCTGTGGCCACACACATCAACTGTCGATAATGAAATCAACCGACTTGTATCACCAACATTCATTTACTCAGTATAAAAATGGATCGCTGTCTAGTGCCAATACTCCCAATGATACCAATATGTTTCTGTATTATAAAAACTTAGGCACCAATGCTATGGAAATCCATATCGTCAGAGTTATGGTCGAAGATGGAGGGTTGAGATTTGAAGAAGAAATCATTTACAATCACTAAAAAGTTAAATAATGTGTTAAAAATTAAATAAATACGTAAAAACTGACAACTAAAATTCTTACATACACCATTAATGTAACGCATAAAAGTTGTCAATTTTCTGTGTGCAATTGATACTATTTACTCGGCGATGTACCCAGTAAAATTGCGTCTGTTAATTTATTATATTTAAGCGGCTTCTAATACAGCATGATTGGCTTGCTGCTGAATCTCTAATGCCAAGCCTTGTGGTAGGCTAAGAGCCGATTCTAATCGCTGTAAATATAATCTTTCCGCTTCATTATCCTCGTCGATAGCAAAACATGAAACCAAATAGACTTCTGATTTTTGCTCTACATTATTTGTTGCCAGAACTAACTCTTCAATCGTAGCGGGTGAACGTAATAAATCCATCATCATATTTTTAAGCTCAGCCGATGAGGTCATATCATCCACTGCATTAAAGATACGATTTTGTTCAACATCATCAATATGGCCATCGGCTTTCGCAGCAGCGATCATGGCTTTTACCAACGTTAATTGAAATTGTATACTCGTCCCTACTTCAGATTCAAATGCATCAACACTTTGTGGTAACGGCTTAGTCGCCATGCCGTCAGTATGATTAGGCGTCGCTTGTGAGCCTGACTGTGATTGCTGCCAGTTGTTAAAGGCTTTAAATGCAAGACCACCCACGAGAGCCGCACCACCCACTTTTGCCGCAGAGCCTGCGAAACCTCTCACTTTTTTACTGCCTATTAATAAGGCAGCAATCCCCCCTATAGCAGCTCCGCCACCTAACCCTATACCCCCAAATTTTTCAGAGGCACTACCCGCTATATCTTTTAGATTCGCGCCAAGGCCAGCATCACTTGTGTGTGATGCATTTTGCCCCCCTAAAAATTGATTCAATAAATTTTGTATACTCATGATGGGGCTCCTAAAGTGAAAGTATATTCCTCAAAATCTTCCTCTAAGTAACGGTCACGCCTGTCTTGTCTGAAATTTTGTATCGCACTTTTAATGCGTTTTGCTTTATGGCGTATGCGATCAACGCGCTTAGACGCTGTTTGACTTGCTCTATTTGCCGCTCTGTCAATCGCCGAATACAACTGAGACTGAGTGTCTTCAATCACTACGTCATTTTGACCTTTAATTTTTAATAACATCTGACAGCGTTTATCTTCGCCCCCTTTAGGCCCGTTGATGTCGGATAACGTCACCTCGACTCGTGTTATTTGCTCAGATTTTGAGCCCAGCGCAAATTTTAGACGGCGCTTCACATAATTTTTTAAACTTTTAGTCAGCGTCAGATGTCTTGCATTTACTTCTACTTTCATTTTGCTCTCCTACTTCCCGAAGGAATAATATGAGTTGAGGCTTTATCCTATGTCGCAAAAAATATAAGATATATTCGTATTATTGGTTAATTTACTAAGTTTTTTACGAAGTATAAAAATATGATTAATTTCAAACATTTACACTACTTTTGGGTAGTCGCGAAGCAAGGTGGCATCATGCGGGCCAGTGAAAACTTGCATATTACCCCGCAAACGATCAGTGGCCAAATTCGGCTATTAGAAGAACAACTGGGTAAATCTTTGTTTGAGAAAGTAGGCCGAAACCTAGAGATAACAGAAACCGGACGTATGGTTTTAAGCTATGCCGATGATATTTTCTCTCTGGGTTATGAGCTTGAGGAAACGGTTAAAAACACGACTAAAGATCGCGCACAAATATTAAGAGTCGGTGTGGCGGATGTTATTCCTAAGTCCATTGCTTATCGTCTGCTTGAGCCTGCTTTGAACTTGGATGAACCCATACGCCTTGTCTGCAAGGAAAATAGCCTCGAGGCGCTTTTAGGTGAGTTAGCGCTGCATAAATTAGATATCGTCATCGCCGATGGACCGATTCCACAACGCTTAGGGGTAAAAGGCTACAATCACCCTCTCGGCGAAAGTGGAATCACGTTTCTCGCAGCCC
>JBNMPQ010000087.1:0-9923 GCA_051276935.1 Oleispira sp.
GAGGGTGCTCGTGGCGAATTAAATCAGCGACTTGACGGGACTCCATCCATTTCAATGAGTCCAGCCCCGTCGTACTGCCACCCAATAAGATACGGTCGATTAAAGCACCCGCTTTGTCGTCTCCCAGAGCTTGAGTTAGCATATTACGAATATAATCATCAGAGCCAAGGCCCATTCCGGTTTGGCCGCTGACCGCCTCTAAGAACTCCAGTACAACGCCTTCAACTTGCTCTTGGCGAACGCCTTTTAAGGTGGCCATCGATGTCCCGACTTTCTGAACTTCTTTTGGTCCCATATGCTTTAAAATTTCGGCGGCATCTTTTTCGCCAAGACTCATTAATAAAATAGCAGCTCGCTCAACCCGTGAAAGGTCGGCTAATAATTCTTGCTGGCTTGCCGCCGCAGGCATTGTATTGTCAGGCATGTTAATGCGTTACCTTGTGTACGTTAAAGGTATTAATACTCATCACATCGCTAAACCTATTTAGCTTAAGCATCTTCAGTATTAATCCACTGGATAACAACCTGTGCAACCCGCGCAGGATCTTCAGCAATCAAACCTTTTAGAGCATCAATCTGGCGTTCGAAACCTTCCGATGCACCGGGTAATAAAAAGTCATCAGCCCCAGACAAGGTAACACGATCTTCATCAAATTCATCTTCAGCATCCGACAATTCATCGAGGCCCATACCGTTTTCATCATTACGGCCTTTATTGGCAATACTAAGAATGGTTGGTCGAATCACACCAAATATCAGTACTAATAAAAATAAGCCTGCAAGCACCTGCTTCATAATCTCCCAAAACCAAGGCTGACTCCAAAATTCGGGCGATCCTAATTCAACATCTGTTTTACCCATAAAAGGTGAATTAATCACATTAATACTATCGCCCCGAGCGGCACTAAAGCCAACCGCATCTTTAACTAATATTTCTAATCGTTGTAAATCAGCTTCAGTCCAAGGTACAAATTCAACGTCTCCGGTTTCAGCATTTAAAGATTGCTTATCATTAATCACAACCGCAACAGTTAAACGATTAATACGCCCCACTTGCTGCTGTTTATAACTTAACGTGCGATCAACTTCATAATTACGAGTGGTTTCGCTTCTCTTATCCATGGGTGTAATCGGCTGACCTGTAACAGGGTCAATTTCCTCAGGAGCGGTCGCTTCACCAGGAGGCTGGTTCGAAAGCGCACCCGGGATACCGCCATCAGCGCCACTGACTGTTTGCTCACTGATGAGCTGTTCACTACGCACCGCAATCAAATCCGGATTGAAGGTTTCTTCAGACTGCTCGACTACCGTGAAATCAATATCAGCAGACACTTCTGCTTTATAATTTTCTACCCCTAATACAGGCTTTAAAATGCTATTAACTCGAGAGCTAATAGAGTCTTCAACGCGCTCTGTATACTGCAATTGTTTTGTAGCTAACAACCCTTGGCTATCACCTTCTATTTTTGACAACAAGTTGCCCTTTTGATCCACCACTGAAACAGACCCTTTATCCATTTCGCTGATCGAAGAAGACACCAAATTAACAATCGCTTCAACCTGATCTTTATGCAAAGCAGAACCGGCATAAAGCTCAAGAAACACAGACGCTCTAGGCTGTCGATGATCACGAACAAAAACAGATTGCTTAGGAATCGCAAGATGAACACGGGCATTTCGAACCGCTTGAATACTAGCAATGGTTCTAGCCAATTCACCTTCTAAGCCACGACGGTATCGTGCCGTTTCAATAAAATGGCTGGTGCCTAAATTAGATTCATTATCTAATAATTCTAAACCGACCGTTTTATCGTCAATGAGGCTAGCAGCGGCAAGTTTTAACCGCGCATCATGCAAGGCGTCAGCACGTACCAAAAGGACTTGTGACGAAGGGTCGATTTGAAAATCAATACCTTCGCGCTGTAATACTTCAATAATTTCTTGTGCATTATAATCCTGCATACGATTAATTAATGGCTTAAAATTAGGATCTTTTGACCAAATAAAAATCGCAATGGTTAACGCAATAACCAAAGCAAAACCACCTAACATTGCAGCTTGTCGCACAATAGACAATTTATTAAAACCGGCCACAACGGGGTGAATATTTGAATCTAAATTATCCAGCGATTCATTCGTCGTCAAATCAGATGAAGCATTATCGGCGGCTTGATTCTGGGCTGGGTTAGCAACTGCATTATCCATTTAATAACGCCCCACTATACTGGCATGTTCATAATGTCTTTATACGCTTCTAATAACTTATTACGTACTTGAGACATTGCTTGAAAAGAAACACTGGATTTTTGCATGGCAACCATCACTTCAGGTAAATCAATATTCGGATCACCCTGGGTATACCGTGTGCTCATGCTACCCGCATGTTTTTGAGTCGCGTTAACCTGGTTAATCGCATTACCCATCATTTCGCCAATACTGGGATTAGCAGAAGGGGTGGAAAAATTCATCTGATTGCCAGGACGAGTATCCAGAGCCGCCGCTTGATTAACTAGATCTTGCTGAGTTAATTCATTACGAAACTGTGTAGGTGTCATGTTCGCTGGGTTAATATTAGAAGATACTGAAGAAGGCATTACCGGTGAGGTCATAACCGAAGGATCAAACTGATTTCTCTGTTGCTGTAATTGCGCCGCAAAACTGTTTTGAGGAGCCCCTACCTTAGAATTTTGATTTGGGCTTTGTATCTGATTCTGTATCGTATTTTGCATGCCAACGGTCGAAGGATCAGCGGTTTGCATTTGCTGACGTACTTGGCGCATCTGCAATAAAACAGAGTTGATATCCGCACGATTAACCATAACCACCACCTCGACCTATTATTTGTAAAGTTGACGCTTTTAGCTCAACTCCACCTATATTTTTTTGGCACTTTTGCCCTCTAACCTTCCTTTTTGCAACTTGTGGGCCAACTTCATAATCTATTTACAAAGCACCTGTTTATACTAACTGAGCTTCAATATCGACACCTTCTTCGCGAAGCTTAGCCACCTTGTAACGCAAGGTACGTGGACTTATCCCCAACCTTTCAGCCGCCTCTTTGCGACTAGGCTCTTCATTTAATGCTTGGACGATGAGTTCAATTTCACGTTGTTTTAAATCACTGCCTAAGGCGCTTCCCAGAGTACTTTCTAACCCACCGCCGCTAGATACCTCGAGCGTAGGATTTTCTGTCACTTCTTGCATATTAAAACGACGATTTTTCGGCACGGGCGTTAATACTAAATCATCGGCCGTTATTTGAATGCCTTGCTGTAAAATCAACGCGCGCTGTACCGTATTATCTAATTCACGAACATTACCCGGCCAAGGATGTGATAATAATTTCTTTTCTGCTTCCGCAGTAAGACTAGGTACTGGCTTTTTCATTTTGCCAGAATGTTTTTGTAATAATAATTGTGTCAGGGGTTTAATATCGTCTATACGCTCTCGCAGTGGCATCCAATTTAATGGAAATACACTCAAGCGATAATATAAATCTTCACGAAAATGACCGTCAGCGACATAGTCCGCTAAATCTCGGTTAGTTGTAGCGATAATACGCACATCAAGATCAATAACTTTTTTACCGCCCAGACGTTCAACTTGCTGTTCTTGTAATACCCGCAATAACTTAGCTTGTAATGAAATATCCATTTCTGTTATTTCATCGAGTAATAACGTACCGCCATTAGCTTGTTCAAACTTCCCAGGTGTTGCCGCATAAGCGCCCGTAAAGGCGCCTTTTTCATAACCAAATAACATGGCTTCCAACATATTCTCAGGAATTGCTGCACAATTAATGGCAATAAAAGGCTGACCAATACGCTGCGAATGCTGGTGAATATATCGTGCAAGCACTTCTTTACCCGTACCACTTTCACCTGAAATCAAAACCGTTGAATCGGTTGCCGCTACTTTTTCTGCAATTTTGAAAAGATTCTTACTAACCGCTGATTCCGCTATTGGCCTATTTTCTTCGACAACAACAGACGTAGGCTGGTATTTGTTCATCACCCCTAATAATTCTTGTACTTCAAAGGGCTTCATCAAATAATCATTAGCGCCGATTTGCATGGCCTTCACTGCTTGACCAACATCGCCATAAGCCGTCATTAAAATAATCGGCAACCAAGGTTGATGCTTTTTAACATGCGCCAGTAACTGTAAACCGTCCATCTGAGGCATATTAATGTCAGTCAGGACAATATCCAAAGAAGACTGAGCAATAACTTTAATTGCCTCAATACCATTGGATACGTCATGCACCTGATGGCCTTTTAACATTAAAGAATCAACAATGGCTTCTCTTAAGTTCGGATCGTCTTCAACCACTAGAATTTTCATATCTCACTCCCGTACTTATGCGTAATAACTCGCGTTAATCGTTAGTTATTAATTGTTGATTATTAATGGTTAGTCTTGGCTTTATTCTTTTCGATCGGCTGGGCGGGCAATTTAAAACTCGCAATCGCACCCCGACGGCTAGCAGAATCAATAGAGAACTCACCATAATGTGCTCGAGCAATGGCTTGTACGACCGCAAGTCCAAGACCCGTACCATTACTTTTAGTGGTAAAGAATGGCTGTAATATTTGATCATTAATCGCACTTGTAAAACCAGGACCGTTATCTTCAATTTCAATATTTACCTGAAATTGAGCGCTTACATTAACCCTTACATGCAACTGAGCACCCTGCCCGCAAGCCTCAAGCGCGTTATTAACAAGATTCATCAAGGCACCAATTAAAGCATCGCGATTGCAATGGATATGCACATCAACTTTATTCACCTGAAATTCACACATTGCATTATGTTGCTGCAAAGGAATTTCTAACGCTTCCTGCCAATCGTGTAATAACTGTGAGAGTGGCATATCGTCATTAAGCGGCGCTTCTCCGCGAGCAAAAATCAACATGTCACGAATTTGATGCTCTAAATGATGTAAACGCTGCATCATTTTGTTAGCAAACTTCTCTCTTTGCTCTGGTTGCAACTCTTCATTTTGTAAGTGTTCACCATAAATCATTGCTGCGCTTAACGGCGTACGAATCTGATGGGCTAACGAGGCAACCATATTTCCCATCGATGATAGACGCTGATGCTGACTTAAACTTTCTTGTAATTTTCGCGTTTCAGTTTGGTCTGTGATTAGAATAATTTGACCCGGCTCAGACCCTAACGATGCCGTTTGCAAACTAACACGCCTGCCATCGACCAAAGAGATTTCATGGCCATCATCCGGCTTTGGGCTGAAACTGGTCGCAATCACCTCACGCCAAAGCTTACCTAGCAATACCTCACTGCCAGCTTCGTTGGGTAATAGAAGCGCTGAAGCGGCAGGGTTGCATTCACGAATGCGACCCTCACCATCTAATAATAAAATACCGCCCGGTAACATGTGCAATAAGCTTTCTAAACGTTCAGCAATACGTTCTTTATCGGCCAGTTCCTGCATACGTTGGTAGGAGACTTCTGCTAGCTCGCCACTCAGCTCTTCAACTTTAGATTCTAAGAACTCATAACTTTGAGACAACTGAGCCGACATTGAACTGAATAAATTGAAAGCATCTTTTAACTGTTCTCGATTGAGGTGCTCTCGATTGAGGTGATCCAGTTTTGAGCCATTTTCTTGCCCTGAATTCAATAAAGCGACGCTAGCCATAAATGCTCCTGCTTGTGTCGGTTATTCGACATCTAAAAAGTATTACTGGGTATTTAGCAATTAGCGTGCCGATTTTACGTCGTGTTTTTTTAATTAAAGCGCCAAAAAATAAATAAAAAGAGGTGCATCATAAAAAAACAGAAATTGAGACTGAATAAAAGAAAGAGTATTTATAAACAAAAAAAGCCCAAAGGACTGAATCCTTGGGCTGATTAACAATGGTATTTAAGCTGAACGTTATACTGGCAACGATGACTAACCTTCTAATGAACTATGCAGATTCTTTTTCTTTACGGCTGATGTCGTATTTACGCATTTTTTCTACCAATGTCGTACGACGAATTTTTAATTTCTCAGCAGCACGAGCAACAACACCCGTTGAATCATCTAGCGCTTGTTGAATTAACGACTTTTCTAAATCGTTAAGATATTCTTTTAAATCCAAACCATTAACCGGTAATAACGCAGGAGAATCAATACCGACCAAGCCGTGGTCAATCTGAGTAACATCCGCTAGAACAGGCGCTTGCATCATACCATTGGCATCGGTTTCATCAACGTGACGGAACTTTTTAGGCAATTCGTTAACACCCACAACACCATAAGGATGAAGGATTGCTAAACGTTCTACTAAATTAGCTAATTCACGCACATTACCATGCCATTCATGACGGCATAACGACATGATTGCCGCGGAGTTAAAACGAATTGATCCGCGTTTTTCATACTCCATACGAGAAATTAATTCATTTAATAACAGCGGTAAGTCTTCTACTCGATCTCGTAAGGCAGGCATCTCAATGGGGAAGACATTCAAACGGTAATATAAATCTTCGCGAAAACTGCCCTCTTCAATCATGTGTTCTAAATTTTTGTGCGTTGCAGCGATAATACGCACATTGGTCTTCATGGTTTTAGTACCACCAACCCGTTCATACGTATGCTCTTGTAAAACACGCAGGATTTTAACTTGCATACTCAAAGGCATATCGCCAATTTCATCTAAGAAAAGCGTACCCCCTTCAGCCATTTCGAATCGACCTTGGCGAGTAGTAATCGCACCCGTGAAAGCACCCTTTTCGTGGCCAAACAATTCACTTTCTAATAATTCCGCAGGAATAGCACCACAGTTTACAGGCACAAAAGGCCCAGATTTACGATTAGAATGATAATGCAGATTACGCGCGACCACTTCTTTACCCGTACCAGACTCACCCGTAATTAAAACACTGGCGTCTTTATCGGCAACCTGCATGATTAGCTCACGCACGTTTTGTATTTGACGACTGGTGCCTACGAGACTTCTAAAAAGTTGGACATCACGACGTTCTGCTCGGCTTCTATTATGCGTAAATTGTTCACGATAAACTTGGCAACGATGAAGACTGTCTAATAATTTATTATAACTCGGTGGCATTTCTATTTTAGCCAAAATAGCTCTACGCAAATTTTCTGGAACGTCATCAGTAGATTCATTACCAATGTACAAAATAGGCGCGCCATTATCCCAAGCGATAATATCTTCAACAATTTTAACAAGCTTTACATCAGTGCAGTTCCCCAACAGCACTGCCGATACTTCATTACTCTCTGAGGTTTCAGCATCAACCTGTTTACGCCAATTACTGCCATTCGCAGTAATCGCTCCTTCCCCTAAGAAATCAAGAATCACTTTTAGGTCATGGCTTCGTTGAGCATCATCGTCAATCAACAAAACCTTAATTTCTCTCCACATGGGATATGAGCCTTAATTTATAATTTTTAGTCAGATAGCATCCAATCCGGCCACGCCATCATTTTGACTTCGATGCTACTAGTTAAGTATCTATTTGGTAATAGGTCAATCTTCTGGCACAATTATTTTTTATTCTTATTAGAAATAGTGATGAGACTCTTATAGCTGATTAATGCAGGGCATGACAAGCAACTTTAAGCTCTAAACAGAGCTTAAAGGAACATATTACGAATAAAGCTGAATTAATAGAGTATTTGCTTACTATTTACACAGAAAAGGTCTTCAAAGAGGATTCATCCCTATTGCTTTGATTAATAGGCTTTTTTCCATTACTTGCCAAATATTCGTCACGAATTCCATCCCATCCAGATTTAACGTCTAACAAAAGTGACATTACCTCATCAATCATAGATGTATCATTCGCGCCGGAGGCTTCTAATAGACGACGGTTCATGTAGTCATACAGTCGATCAAGATTCGAGGATATATCACCACCTTGATCGTGATCAAGACTGGATTGCAAGGTAGAGATAATATCCATAACCCGCCCTAGCAACTTGGCTTTTCCTTCATAATTTTTTGTTTCAATCATGCCTTTTGCTTGCGACATTCTCGTTAATGCACCCTCCATCAACATTTGGATAAGACGATGAGGGTCAGCCCCTGCAACTTCTGATGTTGCGCCAACCTGACGGTATTTATTCACACCTGTGCTATACATAATTCAGCCTCTTAATTGATTCTGCTTCCTACTCTTTTATGACGGCCAGAAAAACAAATACTTTAATTCTTTATACCTTATTTATTAAAAAATAACGGACACCCGCTGCCGCTCAAAGCGGCAATACATTAAGAAAACACAATAACTTCAAGCTAACACCTTGAAATATATAGGTTTATTTTTTTGGCATTAGGCTTGCTTAGTCTCGTTAACTAGAAATAAATTTGGTGTTGAACCATGAACCTTTTACATACCGCTAATACAAAGAAGTCCCGTCGTATTGATCTCGACTCTTATGCCTTATTGGTACAAGAAGCAACGCGTGACTTCGCAAAACTACAATCTGCTGAACACACCACAGCCATAAATCAAGATGCACTAGAAAACGTCTTATACAAAGTTAAACAAGCGCTTGATATTAATCCTAGCGGAATTAAAGGGCTAAATTTATTTGCTCGCATTGAATTGTTTGCCGGTAATCCACAAAAAGCGCAACTTATTATTGATCGCGCCTTAATCGCAAAACCTGATAGCCCAACGGTCTTATACAGTGCTGGTCATGTTGCATTAGCGTTAGGCAAACTCACACTGGCAGAAAAACATTTTAGCGCGTCATTAAAAATATCAAAAGTTGCAACGCGATCAGCCTCATCACTCGCCTACACGTATTTAGAACAAGGCAAGTACGTTGAAGCCTTTCAGCTTTATCAAGAGTTAATCAAGACACACGAAAATGATCCGCACATTAGGAATAAGTTATTTGAAACTGCTTCACATATTAATGCCGACTTTTATTCACAAGAGCTCGAAACAAACGTACTGCGTTATTTAAGTTTTGAAAACGTTGATCATTCATTATTAAGAAATTTAATTACCACATTATTACATCATAAATTTCAGATTAACGAAGCAAGCACCCCACTCGAATTCGAACAAATTGCTAACGACCCACTGTTGCTGAGCAGCCTAAGACGCTTTTATTTTTGTGATGCATTATTAGAGCGTTTATTTATTAGTCTTAGACAGACACTTCTATTTAATACTGTTCAAGATATGACCATTCCTAGTACTCACATAGCATTAGCCCATGACATGGCGGTGCAAACACAACTTAATGAATACGTTTGGCCAATCACTCAAAATGAACAAGACATTATTACTGGCTTAGAAACACTATTGGTGCAAGTAACTGAACAAACAAAGTGGCAGCTTGACGACATCGCCCCTGCGATTCTTATTCTAGCGCAGTACAAAGATTTATCTAAAACACCACTGGCTTCGGTATTGGTATCAAAAGCCGTTAAGCGCACATTAAAAAATAGCTACTTAGATGACATCATAGATTATGCGATTAATAACCGTGATCAAGAGATTGAACTGGCTAAAAACTTACCGTACTGGTCACATACTCATCCCAATAATCATGAAAGTAATAACGAGAGCAGCAGTAAAAACTCAGTCTCTCTAAAAGTTCGAGCTCAGTACGAAGAAAATCCCTACCCTCGCTGGAAGGACATTGGCTTTAATACTGCCAGTAGTTATCAACAGGCACTTTTAAAAAACTTCCCCGAACTTAACTTAAGTCACTGGCAAGGAAAAAATAAATTAAACGTATTGGTAGCGGGTTGCGGTACAGGCCGACAAGCCATTCGCTTAGCCAGTTACTTCAATGATTTGAATATCATCGCGATTGACTTGAGCGGCCGCTCTTTGGCCTATGCCAAGCAACAGGCGAGTAAATATAACGTAGAGAACATCCAGTTTATTCAAGCCGACATTTTAGAATTCAGCGATTTCCCAATAT
>JBNMPQ010000088.1:0-9901 GCA_051276935.1 Oleispira sp.
GTGTTTATTACTTAAGTATATTTATTTACTTACTATGAAGGGTACTTTGCCATAGAACGAGTGTTTAGCACAATAATGTTTCAGTTTGTTTTTTAATCAATAATCAGCTGAAGGATTGAGAAATGAGCACGGATTAGCTCATTAATATGAACCACGTTTGAAATTAGTAATAACTTTTTTCATATAACTAGACTTTTTAAAAATGAGGGTCTAACTTATCTCTTATGATCTGATGATCATTAATAAAATTTAATAAGGATGAATGTTATGAAAAAAATTATTGCTGGTGCACTTTTAGCCGCTTCTTCAACAATGTCTTTTGCTGCAGGTCCTGCAGGTTGTGGTTTAGGAACAGCTGTAGTTTTCAAGGATGCTAACGAATGGCACGAGCATGTTATGGCTGCAACCACTAACGGTACTTCTGGCAACCAAACTTTTGGTATGACTTCTGGCACTTTGGGTTGTGAAGCGGCTAATGGTCCTTTGGCAGGTGTTCAAACCTTTATGGATAACAACATGGATCAACTAGCCATGGACGTTGCTAAAGGCCAGGGCGAAACTTTATCAGCTCTTGCTGAAATTATCGGTGTTGAAGCATCTGATACAATGGCTTTCAATTCAAAGTTACAAGCTAGCTTCGATACTATGTTCTCTATAGAAGCAACTTCTGAAACTGCTTATCAAGCAATGAAAGATACTATGCAGTCTGATCTTGTATTAAAGAAATACCTAGGTTAATTTCTAGCTTGGTATTTAGTTGTTAAAAGCAGCTACAAAAAGGCGTGCCATGGCACGCCTTTTTTTATGCCTATAAATAAGATAAATCGGAAAGTTGGTTATATAAATAAGGGCGTTTATGTTCATTTTAATCTGTCGTATAGTGGCAGAAGTTATGTTTAAAAAGTGTTATCCAGTATTTTTTATTATTTCTTCTTTTTTAATGTCTTTACAGTGTTTTTCTGATGAGTTGATAGCTACGAGAAATATTGATGAAATCTCTGCAATGCAGCAGTGGCAACATTTATTACATTATCGTTCGCACAGTATTTTAGGTCTTGTTGAAAGTGAAAATGATACGAACAGTTTCTTTGTATCGCCCGAGGGTAAAACAAACCTCAAAGCAGAGTTGGTGGCTGAAGTGGCTTTTTTTTCTCTTATTCAACAGCCAAATAATGAATCATTACAGTGTCGTTTTCCTGCACGTTACCAGTGGTTGAAACAGTTCTACCCCAATTGGCAAGATCAGTCTTGCAGCGAGCTACGGGCGTGGAAAGAGGACATTGGTGCGCATAAGCTAACACTTATATTTCCAGCATCTTATTTGAATTCACCCTCCTCAATGTATGGCCATACTTTGATTCGTTTAGACAGAAAAGACGACAGTAAAAGTAAGCTGCTGTCGTACAGTGTTAATTTTGCTGCTAATGCTGATTCAACGGATAATGAATTAGTGTTTACCTATAAAGGTTTGACGGGTGGTTATCCTGGCGTGGTCTCGATTTTACCTTATTACGCTAAAGTGAATGAATATAGTCATTTAGAGCATCGAGATGTGTGGGAATATCAACTTAATTTAACCGAGCAGGAAGTTGATCAGTTTGTAAATCATATTTGGGAAACCAAAGAAACAGAGTTTGATTATTTTTTCTTTGATGAAAATTGTTCTTATCGGTTATTGGCGTTATTGGATGCATCCAGTGAACGAATTGATGTCACTAAAAACTTCTCTTTAAAAGCGATGCCAATTGATACTATTCGCAGTCTAATTGATAGTAATAAAGTCGACTCTGTTGAATACAGGGCGTCATCGGGTGTCATGCTCAATCAACAACAAGGGCAGCTGACGGAAGTTCAAAAGAAGTGGGCTAAAAAAATTGTTGAAGAAATCGAATATTTAAACGATAGCCGTTTTAGGCTTTTGTCTGAGCGTGAGCGTGCTCAAGTCTTAGAGGTATCAATAAGCTATTTACGTTACTTGGTTGTGAAAAAGAAACAGCGTTCACCAGAAAATAGAAAAAAATCGTTAGCGTTATTGTCCGCGCGCAGCAAAATCCCTGTACAGGATGTTTTTCAACCGATCGTTGAGCCTATGATCAGAGATGATGAAGGACATTTAACACACAGAGCAATGATTGCGATTGGACAGCAAAACGAAGATGAGTTTGTTGATTTACAGATGCGCATTGCTTATCACGAGCTCATGGATTTGCCAGATGGTTTTATTCGAGGCGGACAAATTGAAATGGGTGCGTTAACGTTTCGGGGAATTAATAAACATAATACTTCATCCTCTGCAGAAGGTGATTTTTCATTACAGTTACAGCGTTTTAGTCTCATTAATATTTTATCCCTCGGTTCTCGTGATTATTTTCAGCAACCTATCTCTTGGCGTGTTAGTGCGGGTATTGATCGTTTTATTTTAGACGACAGCGATTTATTTACTCATTTAGATGTGGGCGGCGGTTACAGTTACGATCTTACTTTTAATAATGATGATAATAGTAATAATAATAGCGGTGGCAAAAGTATGTCTGATTGGGGCCAAGTCTATGGATTGTTGGAGACTCGTTTAAAAGCGAGTGGTCAATTTAAAGATGATTATCAATTATCGGCCGGTGCTCAACTGGGTTGGTTGTATCAAGGGAGTCAGTGGCAAATGAACGTTTACGGAAGCTGGTTGCCATCTGTCCTAGGTGAGGAATTTGATTATCAAGATGTTGTTATTTCACTTGGCAGTCACTTAGGTAAAAACGTGCAGTTGCGCTTAGAAGGTAAGAAACAGTGGTTAGCAGTCTCAGGACAGAGCGTTGAGGGTGACAGTCTTCGTTTGGGCTTAAATTGGTACTTTTAATGAATAGGTTGGTGGGATTCGGGTTGGGCTTATGTCTGTTATTGTCGCTAGCAGGTTGTTCTAATTTAACGAGTGTATTTTTTTATCCGCAACAGCAATATTTGCGTACCCCTACTGATATTAATCTTGTTTATGAAGAGGTTACTACGTATGCGACAGATGGTACTGAAATCAACTCTTGGTTTTTACCTGCATTTGAAAATGAAGATAAAAAGCCTGATTCACCGATTGTTTTATTTTTACACGGCAATGCAGAAAATATTAGTACGCATATTGGCAGTGTGTATTGGTTGCCAGAGCAGGGGGTGAATGTTTTTCTGTTAGATTACCGTGGCTTCGGACGTTCCTTAGGTGATCCTTATATCCCTGCAATATTTCAGGATGTCGAGTCATCATTAATATGGCTTAGAAACCGTTTCCCACAACGTAAGATATTTATGTTCGGCCAAAGTATCGGTTCAGCCGTTGCGACCACCAGTATGGCGCTGTTTAAAGATCAGTATAACCTTGCAGGTTTAATACTGGATTCTAGTTTTACCGGTTACAGAGATATCGCCCAGCATGTAACGTTAGCTTCGCCCATTACTTGGATTGCTTGGCCTTTTACTTGGTTGCTGCCAACGAAGTGGGATCCTGTAGACTATGTCGCACAAATATCACCGAAACCCCTTTTGATGTTCCATAGTCAAGCCGATGGCATTTTGCCTTACCATTTAGGTCAAGCGCTTTATGAGCAGGCTAAAGAGCCTAAGGAGTGGTTGGAGTCTAAGGGGGGACATATACAGACGTTTAATTTTGAAGAGTATCGGACAATCTTGTTAACTTTTTTAAATCCTTAGGTTGGCCTACTTTTACTTCCCCCTTTCCCCCCTTTTTTTTTACTGTAGGCAAAAGGCCGTCTAACGTAGCATTTGCTGTTAGAGCGGCCAATTAAGTTAATAGAATGCTATTTGAGTGCCACAAAATCGGGCTTTTCGCGTACAAAGCATTCAGGGCATGGGAAATCTTCTGGCAGGTCTTGCCAGTGAGTCCCCGCAGGGTAACCTTCGTGTTCGCAGCCTTTGTCTTCGTCGTAGATATATTCGCAGTCTGGGCATTGATATTTAGACATGATTAACCTCAAATTTACTGGGTGTTATTATTATGGATAAAAGGAATCATCATTACGCCGTCACCGCTTGATCGTGATAGCGCTGGAAAAGCTCATTACGTTTCTCAGTATCCATATTCACGAGGGTCATGTCACCTTCTGCCCAACGAACAACCTTTTGATCCATAACGGCAAACCACAACGGAGGTATCATAGACATTGCCATGCACAGAGGGTAGCCCGAAGGTAATGCAGGCGCATCGTCATAGTCTCTCAGCACCTGATAAGCACGAGTAGGGTGAGCATGGTGGTCAGAATGACGCTGCAGGTGCAAGGTGATTAGGTTGCTAAAGCGATAGTTAGAGTTCCAAGAATGCTTTGGCTGGCAACGTTCATAGCGACCACTTTCAAGTTTCTGGCGTAATAAACCGTAGTGTTCAATATAATTGGCTTGAGTTAGTTGAAACCAACCGAAGGCGCTGGTGATCAATAAAAAGGGCAAGGCTGCAATACCGCTTATCAGGATCAAGGTAGTAAATCCAATCACCGTTATGGAGAGACACTGAAGTATTTCGTTGTCTCTACTCCATACAGATTTTTTGATGCGCTTAAGGCGATCGGCTTCTAGCTCCCAACCCCGTACAGCAGCTCCGGGTAATTCTCGGCGTGCAAACTTATACAAACTTTCACCCATGCGTGAAGATGCAGGATCTTCCGGGGTCGCTACATCTTTATGGTGGCCTTTGTTATGCTCAATGTTGAAGTGGGCATATCCCATACAAGCAATGGCGAGCTTAGCAAAAAAGCTTTGTTTTTTATCGCTCATCTTATGGCCTAGTTCATGGCTAAGAGTGAATGTTCCTGCATGCATAACGCCAATGCTTAGCATTGCGGCAAGTAGGTGATACCAAGGCAAGCTGATTGTGCAGACCGCATAGGTAACCATGCCAATTGCAGCCCAATAAAGCGCTGCCGATAAACACAATAAATTTACATAATAAGAGTCTTCAAGATATTCCTCTTCTTGTTCTTTACTCGGGTTGAAGTGATCTTTACCAAAAAGATGATCTGCCGCGGGTATCAATATGTAAAATACAATGAGAGGCAGCGACAAAATCAGTCCTTCACCGGTCTGAAGTAAATATGAGGCAACAAATACGCCTAAAATAGGGGGGACTAAGGTGAGTAAATACCAGTATTTTTTGGCAATTGCTAAAAAGCGGCCGTTATCGGCGGTGAGTGCTTTTGTATCATTCATAGCTTATCCTTTTATTATTGTTAATATCGGTGCTAATCGCTTCATGCTACAGACTCTGAAGTGAGGCATGGTTACTGTTTGTCTTAGTTAAGCTATAGGTTAAGTTGGACTGGGGTTGAAATGAATAGCGATTAAAGCCAAAACCATGCAGCAACTACCAAATATCCCTATTAGTCCGTTTGAATGTGATAGAGAGAGGTCCAACTAATAATGGGTATAGCGCTCGAGTCTTTGAGATTCCCCGTCGGTTATATACAGCTGGCTAAGCAAATCATTCAATACCAAGATGAGAATCTCGCAAAGGATATCTATCAGTATTGTGGTATCAGTGAGGAGCAAAGATGCGCCCCTGAAGGGCTAATCAATGGCTTGCAGTTTAAAAAGGGAGTTGAGCTGTTAAGTGAGTTTTTGCAAAAGGGCGATAAAGACTCATTACACCGCATTGCCGCGCAAATTCCCCTGACGGGGCATGGGCATCTTGGTCTTGCCATGATTACTGCAGAAAGCCTTGCGGAGGCGACGGCTCTTGCCACCACCTATATTCACCAAATGGTCCCCGCTTTTGAGATTTCACTCCAAGTAATACAAGGTCTTTGCATTTTGCAGTTAACGCGAGTCGCTGACTTTGCCCAATATAATGCCATTATGGACGAGTTGGCTGTGATGGCTTTTTGCAGCCTTATGCCCTTCTCTGGAGTAAAACTCAGCCAGTTAAATATCCTGTTAAAACACGACCAATTGGTATTACTCAGCTTGCACCCCGAGATTGATAATATGCAGATAACGTTGCACAGCGGGCGCTGCGCGATAGAGTTTCCTGAAGCAATATTACATAACCCGTTAACGACCGCGAGCCAGGTTACTCATGTCATGATGGTGAAAAAACTTGAAGAAAGGGAACAGTTTTTAGGGAGCCAAAAAACGCTGAGCTACCGTTTATATCAATTAATTAAACAGGCTCTAGTAGGGCAAGGCACCATAGAGTTGGGTGTGTTTGCTGACCAGTTACAGCTAACGATAAGGTCTTTAAGTCGACGCTTAAAAAATGAAGGAACGAGTTATCAGCATATTTTGAATGATTGTCGAATCGCATTAGCAGAGAAAATGTTGCTAGAAAGTGATGCCAGTATTGGCCAAATTGCTTTCTCTTTAGGGTTTAATAATGAAAGTAGTTTCTCACGTATTTTTAAGCAACATAAAGGCTTGAGTCCTGCTTTATACCGCAAAGGGCAATAAAACAGGGTTGGATTCTCTTCGCCATCAACAACAACTTGCCAAATAGCACATACATCAGTAAAATGCCGCGTCAAAGTTGTACCTATCATACCTTCTATATACGCTCAGGTTGCCTCATATGTTGCGAATCGCTGAAGATGCTTTGACATTCGATGATGTCTTATTAGTTCCAGGTTATTCTGAAGTTCTACCTAATCAAGTGTCGCTTAAAACGCGCATTACAAAAGGTATCGAGCTTAATGTCCCCCTCATTTCTGCTGCTATGGATACAGTGACTGAAGCGCGCTTGGCGATTGCTATCGCACAAGAAGGTGGCCTCGGCATTATTCACAAGAATATGACTGTTGAAGAGCAGGCTGCGGAAGTTATTAAAGTTAAGCGTTATGAAAGTGGTGTGGTTAAAGACCCCATTATCACAGCAAGCACGACGACTATCCGCGAACTACTAGAGCTTACCAGCAAGAATAATATCTCTGGTGTACCGGTTGTTGATGGTGATGAGCTTGTCGGTATCGTTACTAGCCGTGATGTGCGCTTTGAGAAAAATCTCGATGCCGCAGTTTCTACGGTAATGACACCGAAAGCGAAGCTGGTAACGGTAAAAGAAGGCGAAAGCCGCGATGTCGTTCAAGATTTATTGCACACTCACCGTATTGAGAAGGTATTGGTTGTTGATGACGCGGGCAAGCTAGCGGGCATGATGACCGTAAAAGATATTAATAAAGCACGAGCTTATCCATTAGCGTCGAAAGATGAACGTGGAAGTTTACGTGTTGGCGCAGCGGTGGGTACGGGTTTTGGTACCGATGAGCGCATTACGGCATTGGTTGCTGCAGGTGTTGACGTCATTGTGATTGATACGGCTCACGGTCATACCAGTAATCCATCCGGTACGGGCGTTATTGATCGCGTACGCTGGGCAAAAACAAATTTCCCTGATCTTCAGGTGATTGGTGGCAATATTGCAACGGCTGATGCAGCGATTGCGCTGGCTGAAGCGGGTGCCGATGGCGTTAAAGTCGGTATTGGCCCAGGTTCTATTTGTACTACGCGTATTGTTGCGGGAGTGGGTGTTCCTCAGATTTCAGCGGTTGCAAATGTTTCTGCAGCGATGGAAAAATACGGCGTACCGGTTATCGCTGATGGTGGTATTCGTTATTCTGGTGACATTGCTAAAGCGATCGTTGCGGGCGCGAGTGTCATCATGGTGGGTTCTATGCTTGCCGGTACTGATGAAGCGCCCGGTGAAGTTGAACTGTTCCAAGGTCGTGCTTATAAAAGCTACCGAGGAATGGGTTCTATTGGCGCAATGGGCCAATCTCAAGGTTCTTCAGATCGTTATTTCCAAGATAAAAATAGTGGTGTCGATAAATTAGTACCAGAAGGTATTGAAGGTCGTATCGCGGTTAAAGGTCCACTGACTAATATCGTACATCAGTTGATGGGCGGTGTTCGTGCTTCCATGGGTTATACCGGTTGTGCAACGATTGAAGAAATGCGCACTAAGCCTGAGTTCGTTCGTATTACCAACGCGGGTATGAAAGAGTCTCATGTACACGATGTGCAGATTACGAAAGAAGCCCCGAACTACAGAATGGGCTAGAAGCTACTTGCGTTGTTAGAGCTTTGTTAAAAATTGGTTCAAGATCCTCACTTAGCACGCTAAGCTCGGGTCTTTCACAAATTTTTGCCTCACTCTAACGGCCTCAGTAACGCTTCTAAAAAGATAAAAGAATTTAAAAGACGTACTGTTGAATCGTAAATATTCAATAATGCTTCGATCAATTTAGAAACAAATTAATAGCCTGCTGATTCGTCTGCGGGTTTTTTCATTTTTAGAAAGAGATGGTTATGACTGACATTCACGCTCAACGTATTTTAATTTTAGACTTCGGTTCTCAATATACTCAGCTAATTGCGCGCCGTGTGCGTGAATTGGGTGTGTTCTCTGAAATTCGTGCTTGGGATATGGATGATCAGGAAATTATCGATTACGCCCCGAACGGTATTATCCTTGCCGGTGGCCCTGAGTCGGTTACTGAAGAGAATTCTCCTCGTGCTCCGCAAGCTGTATTCGATCTTAATGTTCCGATCCTGGGTATTTGCTACGGCATGCAGACCATGGCTAAGCAATTAGGCGGCAAGGTTGAAGGGTCTAATTTACGTGAGTTTGGTTATGCGCGCATTAAAGCGGAAGGAAATTCCGCTTTATTAAAAGACATTTCAGATCATATTGAACATGGTGATAAGCATCTTGACGTGTGGATGAGCCACGGCGATAAAGTAACGCAAATGCCAGAAGGTTTTGAGTTAATGGCGTCGACTGAATCTTGCCCAGTTGCCGGTATGTATCACGCTGAGAAAAATTATTATGGCGTTCAGTTTCACCCAGAAGTAACGCATACACTTCAAGGTGAGCGTTTGGTAGGCCATTTCATTCACGAAATATGTGGGTGTGAATCGTTATGGACGCCCGCAAAAATAATCGAAGATCAGATTGCTCGTGTTCGTGCGCAGGTAGGCACTAATAAAGTTCTATTAGGTCTTTCGGGGGGTGTCGATTCATCAGTAGTGGCTGCACTATTGCACAAAGCAATTGGCGATCAGCTAACGTGTGTCTTTGTTGATAACGGCTTACTGCGTAAAAACGAAGGCGATGCGGTTATGGACATGTTTGCCGATAACATGGGCGTAAAAGTTATCCGTTCTGATTCAGCCGAATTATTTTTAGGCAAGTTAGTCGGTATTTCTGATCCAGAGCAAAAGCGTAAAGTAATCGGTAATACGTTTATTGAAGTATTCGATGAAGAAGCGACCAAGATTAAAGATGTGCACTTCTTAGCTCAGGGTACCATTTATCCTGATGTTATCGAATCAGCGGCCTCTAAAACCGGTAAAGCACACGTCATTAAATCTCACCACAATGTGGGCGGGTTACCTGATGATATGAAGATGGATCTTGTTGAGCCATTACGTGAATTATTTAAAGACGAAGTACGTAAAATGGGTCTTGAATTAGGCTTACCATACGACATGGTTTACCGTCACCCATTCCCAGGGCCGGGTCTGGGTGTGCGCATTTTAGGCGAAGTGAAAAAAGAATATTGTGAGATTTTGCGTGAAGCTGATGCGATATTTTTAGAAGAATTACACAACTTTGATTGGTACCATAAAACGTCTCAAGCCTTCGTTGTATTCTTACCGGTTAAGTCGGTTGGTGTTGTAGGTGATGGTCGTCGTTATGAGTGGGTTGTATCTTTGCGTGCCGTAGAAACGATCGACTTTATGACCGCGCGCTGGGCACACCTTCCGTATGAATTGTTGGAAAAAGTTTCTAACCGTATCATCAACGAAATAGAACACATCTCTCGTGTTGCTTATGATGTAAGTTCAAAGCCACCTGCGACGATTGAATGGGAATAATCTAGCGCTTAGGAAGCTCTGCTTCTTGCTAGAATATTCGACT
>JBNMPQ010000089.1:0-9709 GCA_051276935.1 Oleispira sp.
GTTTGGCTATTGAGGAACTTCACTTAACGTAAAGGTAATCACGTTGTTTACTGCATCTATCTCAAAACCTTCGGAGCTATTACGGTATTGACCTAGACGTTGATACGCATAACCCAAGCTTTCTGCGGCATTCTCAAGGTGTAACTTACCATTCATCCATACGGGTAAAATATCAGATGAAGTAAGCTCTGAAATATTCCCTTCAAAAATAACGTTCTCTAACGACGAGTACAAAGCAAACTCACAGTCAACGTCATCACCAACATTAGTAATAGAATCGTCATCACGAAAAATAATAGAGCCGTCATTATAATTAATCCCCTTCACACACCTAAAGGAATACACATTCTCAGACTGAATATCATAGACCACATTAGCTACAGGTGTTTCCGTCGTCAGATCAATATAAAGCTCGGTCGGCTGCCCTGACATGAAAAACCCACCGACATCGTCGCCTATTTCACGTAAAACTGCCGTATCGAATATTGAAGCTACTTCAATATTTAAACTTTGAGCATTTTGAGAATATGAGAAGTCTGCTTTTGCTGGGCTACCATAAAAATCCCCAGTTTGAATCGCAAAATTTGATTCATCATCATCAGCAGTTACTAATGCGTCGCATGGAAAATACTCCAAGCTAGAATCATCTAACGATACTGAACACTGCAATGAACCGATCTGAACATTAAACACTATTTCAATGTCTAACGTTCCGTTAACACTTGCCGTATCAATAGATGTTAAACGATTCAAACTACCATTGACGGTCGAAGACAAAGATAAAAAATCTCCTTTTACATAGATAAATGGAGCTCGAAAATTGACAAAATCTGAACCTTCAACCGTTTGCTCAGGAGTTGAATTCGCATAAACAACCGTATTACAAGGCACAATGTTTGTCACAGCATTATTGATAACACGACACTGAACATAACCCGTTTGCGTTGGAGTTATACCCATATCAACATTAATGTCATTACTACCTGGAGTCGATGTAAATATTGTAGAACCTGCCCACAGTGAAGATCCGGAAGTCATATTCGCGAAAACGGAATACGTCACATTAGGTGCAGTATTAATGGCAGTAACACCTTCGCTACTCGCGTTAAATTCACGACTGATCGTTGTACTCGATGCTGTAATTTGACAACTCTCATTACTTGTCAAAGGCAGTCCATCTTTAAGACACTTAAAAATAAGAGTCGCACGATCACCCTGTTTATAATAGTCCCAGTTCCATGTGGTAAAGTGATCAACGGTCGCCACTAGCTTTAAACCCGTCTCACTTTCATCTGATAATTTAACGGTACCTACACCATCTTCGATCCAAAAGCCCGTCTTAGGATCAAACCACCACATTTCAATGGCATCCCCTTCAACAAAAACACGTCCATCATCTCCGGTAGTAACAACCAAATCCATTTCAATCGTTGCACTAGAGCCTTCTGCTAATGACACAGCAGAACCATTTTGTGTAAATTGATAATCTGCCATACCCATAGAAATTAATGCAACGGCTTCACCAGAATCTGTTAGCGCTTGGCCTCCACCTAAGAATGCATTATCAACCGCACGAATATCTACAGGAGTAATAGTAACCTCTATATCGCCCGTTACTGAATTACCGTTTGCATCCACAAAACTATTCGCTTTAAGCATTAACTTTGTATGCAGTTCTGTTTCAATAATATCAATAGCAGCATTACTATCAACAGTATGACTAAAAGAATTAATACTCTGTAGCGTCAAAGTCCCTGTTGCATTTTCTTGTGCAGCATCAAAGTTATATTGATATGTTTGTGTTAAATAGCCTGCTTTACTAGCGCTGACTAACATAAGGGCTGTTTGAGAAATTCCATCAAACTGGGCAAGACCGAATTGATCAGTCATTACTTCTGTATCGTTGATAGTGACGGATGCTCCTGTCAGAGCATATCCTGTTTTATCGGATACGTTTATAGCGAATGAAAAGTCAGGATTAAGAGTCGTTTGCGCTACGACAGAGATCGTTTTACTTTGTGTCGCTTCATTACCTGATTCATCCGTTCCAATAACCGTTAGAGTGTAATCACCCAAAATTGGAAGCAGGGTGTGGTGAGTCGCATCTTCAGAAATAAGACTATTATTCAAAGACCATCGGTAACTAACGGCTCCTTCATTCTCGACTGAAGTGGCTGTCATTGTAAATACTGTGTTTTGTTTAACAGAAGCAGGAGTATTTAGCTCTACAGTATAAATATCGGGGACTTCAACATCGGGGACTTCAACATCTGGGACTAAAAGCTCCGAAGCATTTGACTCTTCAGACTCAGGGGCCTTTTGCGCTGAAGAATCGTTAGAGTTTCGATCAGAGCCGAAACAGCCTGTCAGCGCCATCATTACAATAACGATGACACTAAATTTGATGAGTCTTGATGACATAGTAACCTTCCTTGGATAGATGAATGCAGTGACTTTACAGAACCTATGCGGCAATCTTTAAAATCAGCGCGAACATTTTAGATATTATTTCAGTTATTGTCAAAAACCTAAAAACTGAAAAACATTAGCTATTTAAAACACATTGCACGGAGGATTACTGCAATTTATTTGTGAAAAGTCACTGTTTTAGGGGGGGGGGAAATTCAAATAACACCGTATATTTCTGTTATTTTGATTACAATTAAGCGATGTATTTAATTAAAAATAAGAAAATAGTAGTAGATTGTATAACTAATAATATGAGCTTAGTCAGTATAATCTCGAATAAGCAAGAGAATGAAATGACTCCGTGTTGCCTGTTATGCAAATTCAATGGTGCTCGGGCTTTATAGAACTGGCTTAAACATGACCTTTAACAGAGTCTAGATGGGTTAATTTATAAGTTCCCAGTAGTAACCTTTACTTTGCTCAAAGGTCATTTTCCAGGTCTCACCTGTTTGAGAATTGACCTTAAACATTGTTTCACTAGAGTATTTAGATCCTTTTTCACCTTGTTTATCCCAGCCATATTGACCCGATACCAAGCTGTATTTCGAAGAGACACATCCTGTGATAGAAAACGCTATTAATAAAGCGAGCAGACTTTTCATTTTTAACGCCCTGTAAGTTGTTAGATTTTTTATTTAACCGTTAGAAGAATAGATATAATATTATTATCAAATTAATTCTCGATCGAATCGAGAATATTTCTGAAACTAAAGAGTGACTTTAATACTTAAAACGTATCATCATCGGTATAAACACTCACCGTAATCTCACCATCATTACCTTCAGAAACTATGAAATTAATGGGTTTACAACAGACTTGGCAATCTTCAATATATTGTTCATCCAAGTCGGTTGAATCAATCAACACGTCAAGCGCTTCTCCACAATAAGGGCACACTATAGATTTTTCGGTTAACTCGTTCACTTTCTTCGACACTCCTAATTTACGAAAGACATCACACGGCGTAATGTCTAGCCGTAAAGTTAATATATGAATAATACATTTGGCTTTGTTTTTTGCATAGCTATCCATTATTTTTCATGAAAAATTTTCATAAAAAAGCCCAATACTTTCGTATCGGGCAGCGGAATACTTAAAACAACCTGTTGATTACACGTTATCTAACGCACTTTTCAATTCGCTAGGCTGCATCGGTATTTTACGCAAACGCACACCAACCGCTTGATAGATTGCGTTGGCAATCGCAGGCGCTACCGGCGTTACCGCTGGCTCACCTAATCCAGAGGGCGGCATTTTACTTGGAATAAACTCAATTTTAACGTCTGGCGTTTGACCTAAGCGCAAGGGCGTATAAGTATGAAAGTTTGAGTCTTTATACTGACCATTAACCAGTTCAGTACCTTCGTATAGTGCCATGGAGAGTCCCCATAATGCCGCACCCTGGCATTGAGCTTCAGCACCATCTGGATCAACAATAATACCGGCATCAATCGCGATATACAGCTTCTCTACATTGACAAGACCGTTGGTTTTGTCAACATGAACCTGTACCGCACACGATACCCATGTTGGCATATCACGCTCTTGACCAAACGTAGAGGCAATGCCCAATGCAGTATCTTTAGGTTGTGGTTTACCCCAACCAATCATCTCTGCGGCTTTTTTAAGTACCACAGCTTGGCGAGCGGCCCCGCCTTCTGCAACCGGAGTACTGCCGGCATTTCGGCCTTCAGCAATCAGCATGTCTAAACGGAACTGCAATGGATCTTTACCCGCGTGGTGCGCCGCTTCATCCATAAAACTTTCAACAGCCCAGTTAGTCCAGCCAGGTCCGACTGAGCGCAACCAACCCGGTCTAAAGGTGGCAATCGCAAGGTCGTTTGATACCGCGCGTACTTTCTGTGCACCAACGCTGTACCAATGATCCGCACCGGTGATTGAGAACGGATCAAACGGCTCACCATTGGTTCCTTTTGGCATAAAACCAGGTGCTAATACTTGAGTTGGCCAGCCCGCCGAAGCGTGATGCTCCATACCGATCACCGCTTTTTTATCATCAAAAGCCATTTTTAACTGCTGGACTGATGCCGAACGCGCACTGTCGAATTGCATGTCTTGTGGACGCATCAGTACCATTTTGACGGGTTTTCCACCTAATGCTTTAGACGTTAACGCTGCAGGAATCGTGTAATCACCGTTAAGTCTGCGGCCAAAACCACCCCCTAACATGTAACTACGAAGAACAATGTTAGCTTCTTCTTCACCCAATGCTTTCGCCAATACTGGCAACGTCAATGACTGCCACTGAGTACCTGAATGAACTTCCCAAACACCGTCTTCATTTTTAAATACCAAAGCGTTCACGGGTTCCATTTGCGCATGCAATACGGTGCGAGTGATATATTCTTCGGAAAGGGTACTACTAGCATTAGCAAACACGGGCTCAGTTTTAGGCGTACCGGTGTCTAAAAGACTGCCTTTGGTGGAGTCACCCAGTAACTTTTTGCCATGAGCAATAATATCAGCTTCAGATACATTCGCTGTTTTACCCGCATCCCATGTAACCTTAACCAACTTCGACGCTTTTTGAGCCGCCGTAAAGGTGCTGGCGATTACCATTAGCCAGCCTGGAACACTGCCACTGGCATCTTCTAATACGATCGTTTGTTGATAACCTTTTACCGCTTTTGCAGCGCTGTCATCAAATTTAACGACTTTAGAACCATATCGAGTGGGTGGCAGAATCGGATTGGCGTAAACCATACCGTCCACTTTTGCGTCGATACCGTATATCGTTTTGCCATTAGTTTTGTTCGCAATATCAAGCGACGTTACTTGCTTGCCAATCAGTTTAAAATCAGCATTTGGCTTAAGCGGCAGTGTTTTCAACTCTTCTTCAGTGAACTGGCGCGTTAGACCTTGTGACACTAAATCCCCATAAGAAATTTCGCCTTTGCTTGAGATCACTTTACCATTACTAGCTTGACAGTCTTTAGGTGCAATACCCCATTTTTTAGCAGCCGCTTCAATCAGCGCGGTGCGACCTGCAGCCCCTGCTTGACGATATACCGGCCAACTTTGTGAAATGGACCAGCTACCACCTGTAACCATATAACCCCACCGAGGGTCACTGTCCACATGGATAATTTCAACATCATCCCACGAAGCCTCTAACTCATCCGCAAGAATACGCGCAATAGCAGTACCCACATGTTGGCCCATTTCTGAACGCATAATGTTGACTTTAATTTTGCCCGCTTCATCTATTGAGTACCACAATGAAGGCTCGTAGATATCACCTTCCGATGGCAGTACTTTACCGTCTGAGCTTGCAGGATCCATTGCCGCCATCAAATGACGAGGGAAACCAAAACTAATACCAACAGCGGTCATGGAAATTAAAAAACCGCGGCGGGTTATACCGGCCGAGCCACGTTTAGGCAGTCTGCTCATCATTACTCTCCTGGATTGCGTTTGCGGCTTCATGAATCGCACTACGAATACGAACGTAAGTCATACAGCGACATAAATTCCCCCCCATTACCGCGTCAATATCTTTGTCCGACGGATTTGGGGTATCTTTTAATAATGACGCAGCTTGCATAATTTGACCAGACTGGCAGTAGCCACACTGGGGTACCTGCAGCTTTTGCCAGGACACTTGCAATGGATGATCGCCATTTTCTGAAAGGCCTTCAATCGTCGTAATTTCAGCGCCTTCAACAGACGATATCGGAGTGATGCATGAACGCCATGCTGTCCCACCCACGTGAACGGTACACGCACCACAGCTGCCAATACCGCAGCCGAACTTGGTACCCGTCATATCGAGCTCATCCCGAATGACCCAAAGTAGAGGCGTATCACTCTCTACATCGGCCATCACAGGCTTGCCATTTAAAATAAACTTTGCCATTACCACTTCTCCAGTGAATTAGTGCTTAATTTGAGGTTGATTGCGTATTTTTACAACGTTTTTCTGTAATTCTTCCCATGGTTTTTGTCCCACGGTTTGACGTAAATAGGCGGCTATTGAACTAATATTTTCATCGCTAAGCGCATTCCGAAATCCTGGCATTACCAAACCTCTGATTCCTTGGTCGCTGCGCACACCCTCCAAAATCACGTTAATTAAATTAGTCGGGGCATCAAGGTAGAGCACTGAACTGATCGTAATTAATGGACGGCCTTTGACTAATTTGCCACTGCTATAATGACACGCTTGGCAAACCGAAACATACAAACGAGCACCCTCATCAATTCTTGGGTCCGGTTGATGCTTCTGCGCTACGAACGCCGCTTGTAAAGTAACATTTAATGCAGGTTCATCAGTTAATTTAGTGCCTGCATAATCAACAAAATAATCACTAATTGCCTGAATATCACTGTCTGGAAGAGCCGATAACCCTTGGTGAATAACCGGCGCCATCGGGCCTAACGCACTGCCATGATACCTTGAATTACCCGTCGTTAAGTATTCATAAAAGTCTTGCGAACGCCAAGGAATGGGGGAAGTGCTGGTTGACGTTAATGACGGCGCAATCCACCCATTGATGACAGCGCCTTGATACCTTTGCGCATATTTTTCACCACCGAGGGCATTACGTGGAGTATGACATGCTCCACAGTGAGAAACACCTTCAGCGAGATAAGCGCCACGATTCCACTCAGCAGATTTACTGGCATTGACTTGAAATAGGTCGGTATCAGCAAAGAGTAATTTCCAACCAGCTTGAAGTGAACGGACATTAAGTGGAAAAAGAAGACTGTTCTCTTTTTTAATCTGTTTAACTGCAGGAACCGACGTCATTATGTAAGCATAGATTGCTGTAATATCATCCTCAGTCATTTTATTAAAATGCTCATAAGGAAATGCAGGTAATAAATGATGCCCATCACGACTTATACCCTGGCGCATGGCACGGCTAAACGCTGCTTCTGACCAGGTACCAATACCGGTTTCAACATCAGGCGTTATATTGCTTGAATAAATGGTGCCAAAATCTGTGTGCATTTCGTAATTACCAGCATAATCCATTCCACTAGGAATAGTATGACAAGTACTGCAATAACCTGCTGAAGCCAGTTTTTTTCCTTGTTCGATAACATCTGAAGAATATTCAGTACTCACGGAAGGCATAACAGCCTCTATTGCAGGATTCCAAGCGAAAGTACTGAATAAACCTAGGCCAATAATAGCCGCTCCGGATACGCAATAAACACTGCGTTTTAGCATAATACATTCCTTGTTTGGCCTTGTATTATTAAGAGGAATCAACTATTGAGACTAAGCATGGAAAGCGCCTTTGTCCAGAAATCATATTAAGGCTGTGAATATTTGAATTAGTAAGTTTTTACTGGATTATCGATCTTGTGTATCTTCGTTGTATTAATGTAATACAATCGGATAACTCTCGCGTGTAACGAGACTTTTTCAACAAGGAAGCTTCTCATGCAGCTACTCACACCTACTGGTCAAAATATAGTCAATGATGTAGCGCAACGTTATAACCTAAGCCAAGACGCCGTTATGTGCATGTTGACCGCGGTCAATAATGGCCGAGGAAGCATGGCTCAGTTTAATTGCCCTGAGTTGGGTGGTTCAGGGCAATGGATGCGAGGGGGCATGACCATGGTGGGTGATATGTTTAATTACGGCCTGAAAAACACCGTAAACAACCTATGCGCAGAACTGTCGAATGCACTGGTCAATACTCAAATGTTTCCCGTTCCGCCTGCCGGGTCACCCAACAGCAACCAGTGGTGGCCAAGTAACTTAGGAAGCCCTTTTAGCAGTGGCGCGCAAAACAATATTCGCTATGCGGTATTCCCTAATAGGCTTGCGATACAATTTAACGGACAAGTGACCGTATACAATACGCTCGATAACAACATTAGCGGTATCAGCCAGCAACAAGGTGGTAATACATCACTCACTTTTAGCAGTCAGTATGGCACCATTGCGGTGAATACTTTACCGGTCGTATCAGGGCCTGGCATGCCTGCGCAAAAACAAACAAATTTTGTACAGCCCACACAAGGACCGAATCAATTCGAGAAGCCTAGCAATATCATTAATAAGATGAATGATTCATACGATAATCCATCATCAGCAGATGAAATTATCTCGCTCATTGAAAAGATTGCCAAGTTGCACCAAGCGGGCGCATTAACTGATGAAGAATTTAATACAAAAAAAAGCGAACTGCTTAGCCGTATTTAATGAACAGAATACTAGATTTCTGTCTAGCATTCGCTCACCCAAACACCCACATCAAGTTTTGACTCAGCCGAACCCGCAAAAGATCCAGAGATAGGCGGTACAGCCTCCGCCAAACGTGATACCGCGACGGGTATATGGTCTGTACCCACAATGTCACCTATCGTAGGATCAAAACCTTTCCAGCCTCCCCCAGGCAAATAAACCTCAGCCCAAGCATGGGTTGATCCTACTTGGCTAGACATCAGCGGAGCGTATAAGTATCCGCTAACAAAACGAGAAGCGAGTCCTAAGCACTTTACAGCCTCCATAAAGAGCAGGGCAAAATCACGACAAGACCCAGAGCCCAACAACAATGTGTCCTTGGCAGATTGAACACCTGGCTCCTCCCTCACCTTATAGATTAATGTTTTGTAGATAGTTTCGGTAAGCCTCTGTAATAGCGTATAAGTTTGTACCTGCTCGCCCGACTTCCACAGTGCGAAGATCCAATTATTTAAAAGTTCTCTCGTTTCTTGATCGGGCAATACACGGTAAGGGGACAGCAAAAACTGATCTCCCTTATCATAACTAAAAGGATAATTAATCGCATAATCAGTCACAATAAAATCCAATGGCGACTCATTATATTGCTGAATGATAACTTCACTCTCAACGGTAAGCTGTTGTGCAGGCATCATAAAATTAGCGACCGCAACAGAATTACCCTCGACATCCCGATGCCAATAGACCTTCGCATCTGGGGTAATATTCAGCTCAAATGACTCAATACGAAGATCATGGCCTTCCCGAGGACGCAGCAGTAATTCATGCGCCCCAAGCGATACGGTATTGGTATAGTTGTAATAGGTACGATGAATAATTTTATAGCGTTTCATAACTACCTTAAGATGAAAGTTTTTAAATGGTCATATTTAACCAAACATAAATGACGCCCTATTATTTTTAGGGCTATGTTTGATGTCATAATCAATAAAACTTATTGCTTGCTCAATATTGACTCAAAAGATCGAAGACTGAGTTTTACTGGTAAGCGCTTCAAGCACCCTCATACCCTT
>JBNMPQ010000090.1:0-9653 GCA_051276935.1 Oleispira sp.
AGATGAATGATATTCCTCCTGCAACAAAGTATTAAGCTTTTTAATACGACAGCCATAAGACAGACAAAAAAAAGCCCGCGACTGATTTCAGCGCGGGCTTTTTGGCAGTCATAAAACCGATTTAATATCAGAGTGACTCTGCCCCTGATTCTGATGAAACCTTGCCAGCCCTTTCAGCGTACTCTTCTTTATTTTCAGAGTAACGATGGGTTAAAAATTCAGAGTGATCTCGAGTTAAAAGCGTAAAACGAAATAGCTCTTCCATCACATCGACCACTCGGTCACGATAAGAAGAATCCTTCATCGAGCCGTCATCATTAAATTCTTTCCAAGCCATGGCAACTGAAGACTGGTTGGGGATCGTCAGCATTCTCATCCAACGTCCTAATACACGTAAACTGTTTACTGCATTAAACGACTGAGAGCCCCCACTCACTTGCATGACTGCAAGCGTACGTGCTTGAGTAGGTCGCACACTGCCTAGACTTAACGGTATCCAATCAATCTGGTTTTTAATCACTGATGTAATCGTGCCATGAAGCTCTGGGCTCGACCACACCATCCCTTCAGACCATATCGCCAATTCATGCAGCTCTTTCACCTTAGGATGATCATAGCTTTCACGATCAAACATGGGTAAATCAGCGGGATCATAAATTTTAACCTCAGCGCCAAAGTGCTCAAGAATCGCCGCCGCCTCAAGCGTTAACTTACGGCTATAAGACTCAGCGCGCAGCGAGCCATACAACATTAAGATACGGGGCGCATGGGTTGACCTTGGCTTATCGAAACTGGCCAAGGTCTGCTCTATTGTGTGCTTTGGTGCATAATCAGGTGTATTACCTGATTTTTGCTCAGATAGGTTAGAATCTGTCATGCTTATTTACGCTTCTTAAATGTTGGTTTACCGGCTCTCTTGGCGCCTTCCTGCTTAACGCCCGCCTTTTCGGCGATAGACTTCTGCAGCTTTTTGCCCGGCTTCTTACCCGATGGTTTAATACCCGGCTTAGATCCTGGTTTACCAAACGGCTTTCCAGATGGACGCGTTCCTGTCGGGCGATTACCTTCAGACTGACCTTGTCCAGATTTAGCCTGACTTCCTGTACCTGCTCCTGTTCTTGAGCCTGGTTTAGCCGCTTCGCCCTGACCGCCTGGGCGACCACGAGTACTTAGACCTGCTTTATTTTGTAGGCGCTTAAAGCGATGCTCTTCCGGCTCGGCATGTGGAATCAAAGCATTCTTGCCTGCACCAATCATGTCTTCGCGACCCATTTCTTTTAGAGCATCACGCAACATTGGCCAACTCTTTGGATCGTGATAACGCAAGAACGCTTTTTGCACACGACGAGATTTCAACTCGGTATGCACAACCATCTTCTTCGATTTATAACTGATGCGCTGTAACGGGTTGTGGCCCGAGTGATACATCGCCGTCGCTAACGACATTGGCGATGGATAGAAGGTCTGCACCTGATCAACACGGTATTTGTTGCGCTTAAGCCATACCGCTAGGCCCAACATATCCTCATCTTCACAGCCCGGATGAGCAGCGATAAAATACGGAATTAGATACTGTTTTTTACCCGCTTCTTTCGAGAACTTTTCAAACATATTCTTGAATTTATCATAGGTTCCCATCCCCGGCTTCATCATCATATCCAAGGTATTCTTCTCGGTATGCTCGGGGGCAATTTTCAAATAACCGCCGACGTGATGGGTTACTAGCTCACGAACGTATTCTGGATCTTCTACCGCAAGGTCATAACGCAGACCAGAAGCAATCGCGATACGCTTAATACCCGGCAAGGCACGCGCACGGCGGTATAGAGATGTGGTCTGTGAGTGATCGGTGACCAAGTTCGTACAAATACTTGGGAATACACACGATAGACGACGACAGCTGGCGTGGATCTTCGGGTCCTTACAGTTCAGGTGATACATGTTGGCCGTTGGCCCACCTAAATCTGAAATCGCGCCAGTAAAACCTGGGGCATGATCACGAATATCTTCAATTTCTTTAAGCACGGATTCTTGGCTACGGCTTTGAATCACGCGACCTTCATGTTCGGTAATCGAACAGAAGCTACAACCACCAAAACAACCGCGCATGATATTGACCGAAAAACGAATCATATCGTAAGCAGGGATTTTGGCATCACCATAAGAAGGATGTGCGATACGCTTGTAAGGCAACGCAAAGACCGCATCCATCTCTTCGGTCTCGAGAGGAATCGGCGGTGAATTAACCCAAATTTCTTTATCACCATGGCGTTGAATCAAGGCATGGGCGTTTTGCGGATTACTTTCTAAGTGCAAAATACGGGAAGCATGGGCGTATAACGCCGAGTCAGCACGCACTTTTTCGAATGAAGGCAAACGAATCACAGCGGTCGCATGATCAATATTCAGCTTTCTGTGCAGTGGCATTGGTACGATTTTGACAACACTTTCGTGTTCTTCCATACCTTCTTCAGAGTTGCCTTCAGAGCCATCTTTATTGGTCGAACAGGTCTGGTTCTTGGTATCCTTCATTTCATAAGGATTTGGAATTTCATCTAAGCGCCCAGGCCAATCGATGCGCGTTGAGTCGATCTCTGTCCAGCCAGCAGGGGTTGCGTCACGAATAACCGCAGTGCCTCGTACATACTGAATTTCTTTCATTGTTTTGCCCGCCGCAAGCTTATGGCTCACTTCAACAATGGCGCGCTCAGCGTTACCGTATAATAGAATATCGGCGCCTGAGTCGATCAATACCGAGCGACGAATTTCATCACTCCAATAATCGTATTGCGCAATACGGCGTAAGCTGGCTTCAATACCGCCAATCATCAGGGGGACGTCTTTATACGCTTGCTTACATTTTTGGCTGTAGACAATCACTGCACGATCAGGACGCTTGCCCGATACACCATGAGGCGTATAGGCATCATCGTTGCGAACCTTAAGGTCGGCGGTGTATTTATTAATAAGGGAATCCATGTTCCCGGCACTGACAGCAAAATACAGATTCGGCTTACCCAATGCTTTGAATGCGTCTAAATCATTCCAGTCAGGCTGGCAAATAAGCCCTACGCGGAAGCCCTGAGATTCTAGTAAACGACCCATGATCGCCATACCGAAGCTTGGATGATCGACATACGCATCACCACAGACAATAATAATGTCGCAAGAATCCCAGCCAAGTTCATCCATTTCGGCGCGCGACATAGGTAAAAACGGCGCCGTGCCGTAGCACTCGGCCCAATATCTTGGGTACGAGAAAAGTTCAGGGGCTTGGGTTACAGTTAACATTGGGAGCTCACTAAAAGGCAGGCCTAAATCGATTAAAATTTAAGCGAGGTAAATCTGAGTAATTTGATCGGGTATTATCTATATTGTGTATTTTCGCAAAATTCACTCCAATGAGCAAAATTACTTTCGCTTAATTCATGTTAAAGATGAATTATTCACCGCATTCACTGCCTCTCTTTGTATCTCTAACAGACAATTGCGACATAAACAGCCCGCTTGCTGTGCACTAAAGCCTTGTTGCTTAAGGTAAGTCAACGCTTCAACGCCAAGCACCACCCCCCAGCACTGGCATTGCTGAATATTGGCTGCATTACATACAAAACTTGCAGAACAACGCGGGCACTTTGTCGCTGAGACTCCAGATTTATTGATCTCCTTTTGATTTGCGATCTTATTATCTGTGTCTTTTTTAATGGCAGGCATTTAAGTACTCATGCAAAGGCTGTATAATTTGTCCTCAATTTTATAGGTCGCGGGCTTTCAGAGCCAGCGCTTAAGCCACGCAAGTATTTTTCAAGGTATGTCCATTGATCTCAACCGCTAATATCACCATGCAATTTGGCGCTAAGCCATTGTTTGAAAACATCTCCGTAAAATTCGGTGATGGCAACCGCTACGGTCTAATCGGCGCGAACGGTTCTGGCAAATCAACGTTCATGAAAATCCTAGACGGCAGCCTTGAGCCTTCTGCAGGTAACGTTTCCGTTTCGCCGAACGAGCGATTAGGAAAATTACACCAAGACCAGTTCGCGTTTGAAGAGCAAGTTGTTATCGATACGGTAATGATGGGCAATAAAGAACTGTGGGCAATCAAAGAAGAGCGTGATGCCATTTACGCCAACCTTGAAGCCACAGAAGCTGAATACATGCATGCTGCTGAGCTAGAAAGCGAATTTGCCGATATGGATGGCTATACGGCCGAATCTCGTGCTGGCGAACTTTTACTAGGCGCAGGCATTGATTCAGAATTGCATTCTGGCCTTATGTCAGGTGTTGCTCCTGGTTTAAAAGTACGCGTACTGTTAGCCCAAGCACTTTTCTCTAATCCTGATATCTTGTTATTAGATGAGCCAACCAACAACTTGGACATCAATACCATTCGCTGGTTAGAAAAATTATTAGACGACATGAAATGCACGATGGTAATCATCTCGCACGATCGCCACTTTTTGAACTCTGTTTGTAGTCACATGGCCGATATCGATTACGGTGATATCAAAGTCTTCCCAGGCAACTATGATGACTACATGATCGCATCGACTCAGGCGCGCGAACGTCAGCAGTCTGATAATGCGAAGAAGAAAACACAAATCGCTGAATTGCAGCAGTTCGTTAGCCGCTTCTCGGCTAACGCCTCTAAAGCGAAACAAGCAACCTCTCGTCAGAAGCAACTTGATAAGATCACTCTGGATCACATCAAACCTTCAAGCCGTCAAAACCCATTCATGCGTTTTGAATTCGAGAAGAAGTTACACCGTACCGCTCTTGAAGTTGAGAATTTGGGCCACAGCTACGATGCTGAGATGCTTTTCAAGAACTCTAACATTATGATTCCTGCAGGCGAAAAAGTTGCAATTATCGGTGCTAACGGCGCAGGTAAAACAACCTTTATGAAGTGCTTAATTGATGAAGTACAGCCAACAGAAGGGTCTATTAAGTGGTCTGAAAACGCGTCATTAGGTTATTACGCGCAGGATCACGAATATGAATTCCCAGCTGAAATGGAAATGTTCGAGTGGATGTCTCAATTCAGAACACCAGAACATGATGATCAAGCTGTTCGCGGAACGCTAGGTCGCTTACTGTTCAACCAAGACGATATTAAGAAAAACGTTAAGGTTTGCTCAGGTGGTGAAAAAGGCCGTTTATTGTTTGGTAAGTTGATGATGGAAAATCACAACGTACTATTATTAGATGAGCCCACCAACCACATGGACATGGAATCGATTGAATCGATCAACCTTGCACTTGAGATGTTCGAAGGTACATTGATTTTCGTCTCTCACGACCGTGAGTTCGTAAGCTCTTTAGCAACACGTATCATAGAAATTAAAGACCACGAAATCGTAGATTTTCACGGTACTTATGACGAATATTTGCGCTCTCAAGGTCTATAATTTTTCTTTGAAGTTTATTATTCATTGAAACTCATGCTCAAAAAAATAGCGCGACTTAGATTAAACCAAGTCAGCGCTATTTTTTTGCCTACCGCTTTAACCCCTTGACGATGAACTTTCATTCAGTCGGCTTTAGCTCTTTTGCTTTTCAAAAAGAAAATTCTGCTCAACCAAGGCAAGCTGTAATAACAGATCATTATGCGCACTCGCCGACTGATACTTTTCCTCAAACAATCCCGCCGCCACCTTCTTTTGGCGACTATTTACTTTTTGAAAACCCTGCAATGCAGAATCGAGATCGGAAAGATTTAACTGAACACCGGCGTTCAAGGCCTCTACACGCTTTGCCATTAAAAACTGCTCAACATGCAAGGGAAATAACGCCACTGGAATCCCCGCTTTCATAAACAAAGATACCGAATTAATACCCCCATTTAAAATTGCAAACGTCGACTTGTCCAATACATCACGCATATTTACCGGTTTATTAATATACAGAATATGCCGGGACTGGTGCGCGTTAATAATTGAATCAGGGATGCCATCAACCAATACAACGGCACTGCACTCAATCGCTTGAAGTGTTTTCAGCAATACAGGCGTTTCAGCTGACCCCTTCACATGACAGTAAATTTTGGGGCCTTTAAAGTGCGGAAAAACCACAGACTCAGAAAACTCAGGAACTGACGTTCCAACATACGATGTTTTATGCCGCTGCTCGGCACTGCGATAGCCATAGTGATCTAACTCAGAATACGTTTGAAAAATACATTTATCAAAATCAGCAAACAAATCAGCTAAATTATTAATGCGCGGAATTGAGAACTCAATGCACACCTTGTTAATGACCTTAACAATATCATTTTCAAAACGAACGATATCACTGGTAGCAAAACCTCCCGCAAAGAAAACGCCCGCAGGACGATTATCATCGGGGACCGAAAATGGCATGCCTATTGCGACTTTGGCAACCGCCCTGCCATCAACTGACAACCCTCGGGCTGATAACAAGGCCACTGGCGCATGGTCACACAACAACAGATCAGGTTTTATGAAAGAAAACAGACTACGCCAAGCGCTCACTAAACCAGAAAGCGCATCCGCTTGATGAAAACCGCAGCGCCGCAAAAAATCAGCATAGCTTCTAGGAGCCTGCTTTTCGACCCCAAGTTCGGCTGCAGATTCCGCAAAGGGAGCGGCAACAACATTAATCGCTACATCTGAAAATAAGCGTTTAAGTTTAGAAACATCACGGGCGGCAATCCAAACATCACACCCCTTTCCTTGATAAAAACGAGCAATGGATTGCAATGATACTAAGTGCTGATAATCCGTGCCGAGCTCCCAGCATAATAAAATACGCGTCACATATCCCTCCTAGCATTTTTAACGTTCGTTATTTTTATAATTTATATAATTTATATGTTAAATAATGCCCTAACAGGCTCAAGACTGGAAGACGCTTTATATAGACTTACCTAAAATAAAAACCGTACAAATAATAAAGAGCCAATAGGTAGCTCCTTAAACAATTTATTAAACAACTCATTAAACGACAGGCACAAAAAAGCAGCCTGAAGGCTGCTTAAAAAATAAGGTCACATATTAATAACAAATAGCGCCTTGTTGAAAATCATCATTCAAATCAACAGTCCAAGCCACATGATGCTTTTCAATTTCAGTTAACAAACGCTCTACGCGCAAACCCTGAAATTGCACGGCTAACATGGTTCGATAAGATAACGTCAGACTGGCATCATCCAAAGCCATCACCTGTTCTGTAGAAAATGCACCGGCACTGACCAGTTCTTTACGCCAAACATTAACATCTTTCTCATTGGTCACCATTTGTTCGACCAAAGGTTGAATTAAGCTTGCTTTATCAAGTTGACTCATCGTTTTGCTCCAATGTGGCTGTTTAAGTATTAACCACATTGGACCTATTTTTACTAAAATACCAGTACTAAACATTAAAATAAAACAGAAAAACAACGTTGCCGAAACGTTAAAAGGGGTCTGATTATTAATACCTTATTTAATATTAGAGGCGCTTTTTTTGGTTACGGTACTCAATCGGAGTCACGTGAGTCCAGCGTTTGAACGCACGATAAAAAGTGCTCGGCTCAGAAAAGCCGGTTAAATAAACGATTTCATCAATCGTTTCATCAGTATTGGCCAACAACCTCTTTGCAAGATTACAGCGATAATTAGCTAATAACTGATTAAAATTAGTATTCGCCTCGGCCAACCGCGTTCTCAGCGTTCTGGGTTTTATATCAAGTTTAGACGCTACCTGCTCAAGATTAACTTGGCCTGTCTCAAGAATTTCACCAATGATACGATTAACTCGTGCCACGACATCCTGCCTTTCAAGTTTAGCGACATGCTCACTGGCGAGTTTCTCATGCAAATGCAGTAATTCAGGCTCTGCATGCAGCGAAGGAATAGACAAGATGTCAGGACTGAAAAACAAACGATTCTCCGCTTCACCAAACGATACATCACAGTCATAGATACGTTGGTGTTCGTGGTCATCGCCTTCTAAGTTATGAGTGAAGTGCACTCGATTCAAAACAAACTTGCCATCTGTAACATAATTAAAAAATTTCATAAGAGAAATAGTCGCGGCTTCAGACAAATGCCTTAAATCTTTCATTTTTTCACTGGATGAAGAAACACGAATAGACGCCTCGCCCCCAATCATCTCAAATGTGACAAGCGACGCATCGCTCAACAAACGCTGATAGTTAAGGGTACGTATTAAACCATCACCAAAAGTAGGACTGCTCAAGAATAAGTACTGTAAAACCTGCCCTTTATAAACAGGCATATTTTCACCTATGTGCAATCCAATATGCGGATCACCACTCACCTCTTCCAATACTTGCCAAAATAAATACTGCGCATCATGAGGGGTCCGCGCATTTCGATCTTGCAGTAGCTCTGCCTTAACACCACACCGATTAAAAATTAATGGAATATCAAGTTCCAATTTCAGCATGGCTTGATAAGCCAACTGCAATAATATACCCGAGTCTCGAAGTTCCGCTATTCCGCCTGACATACGCTTTATTTTTCTCTGAATTAGAGTTGGATTTTGACAGAACACTCGTGGACTGCAAGCATTGATTGACCAAACTGACGCTCCACCACAAGCAGAAAAGATCTATAGCCAAAAAACAAAGGCATCTAGACCACTTACAATAGACAATCTTATCTAAAGACCGCGAAAAATCTACGCGATCACAAATTGCTTAGAAGAATAACCCAATCCCCCTTCAAATCTATACGCTTTACAGACAAAACCTTTACGCTTTAGCATCAAATCAAATCATGTGTTGTAAAAATTATTCAGATAAAATTGGTTTAACTTTTTTAACATAGCTCTGTAAAAAGAGTCATTATAAAAATAAAAAACCGGATTATTTCTAGCGTTTGGACAGCATTATTGATGGGTTTGGATGTCTTCACATTGGAAACTTTGACCACGATTCACTTACCCGATAATCCGCCCACACCAAGTCGGCGCATATATTTATCAACTTGGAACTCATCAGCGCGCATTTTAACGAACGCCTGATCTGCACGGTTTCAACATATTATAAATGGATCTTACATGACAAAAAAATAACACTCCAAAGAACCCTTGCCTTTACAACCACATTTCTTGCGGCTATGCACACCCATGCAGGCATGGGCAATATTGGGACGTCTTATGGCGTACTACCCTCGGACATTGCTTCTGCTCAGTCTCTGTCAATGTTCAATACACAGGTATCGTCTAGTTATTACAACCCAGCTTACCTAGTAAAAGACCCTCGCGAAGAACTAACGGTTGGAATAATGCATTCGGGACAAGAATTAAGAGCCAGCAGTATCAACCGTAACGGTGCGTGGTCTCAAATGCTCCCTCTCAGCATGTTCTGATCGGTATGAAAAGCAACTTAAGCTCACTTATAAAAACAAACCACCCTATTCAACTTGGCTTTATGGCAGGCGTTGAGAAGTATGGCGAGGAAATGCTAGCATTTGAATCCAAAACCTCTGAAGAGGGACAATTTTTAAGCTATGGTCGCGAACCCTTATTTCTTAATATAGGAGTAGGCACTCAGGTTTGGCGAGGCATTGATGTCGGACTGGCAACACGTATAACACTGAAAGCTAGTGCTACGCTAAATGCAGTGTCAGATTTATCGGGGGAAACGAAACAAGAAGAAATTTCTGTTAATGCAAAGCCGGTACTTA
>JBNMPQ010000091.1:0-9642 GCA_051276935.1 Oleispira sp.
GAAATAGGCTTCTGCGACACGCTCCACAGAGCGCTCAGTTTGATGTGAGGCCTCTATTATTCCAAGTGCCGAGAAGAGTGAACTTGTGCCTGCGGCTAAGGCAGATACGTTCTCTGGAACACCTTGCTCAGTATATTGATCAAAGCGTTCCTGCCAGGCTTCTTGCGTCGAACCTTTTAGCCATTCCGATAAGTTGTTTCTAACGGAGTCTGCACTCGCTTTAAACGATTCTACTTCCGCTGCCACATCCATATCGGTGCGACGATTGCGCAAGAACCAGCGACTGGCACGACGCACTAAGCGCATTAAGCGACTCATCATATCCGCTTGTACTTTTGCAGGGATTTGATAATCCAAGGCTTCAATTTTTGACCATAGGTCGTGCAATCCAAAGACGTCGCGAGCAGCAACATAAGCACGAGCGACCTCGACGACCGTCGCACCTGTTGATTCAGTTAAGCGATTCACAAAAGTGATGCCCATATAATTCACTAAATCATTCGCTAACTGAGTCGCAACAATTTCAGAACGTAATTTATGATGCATGACAGGGCTGTTGTAATCATCCACCAGCTTTTGAGGAAATGCCGTTTCGACTATTTTACACAGGTACGTATCCTGACTAATGGCTTCAAGATTTAATCGCTCTTTTAAATCAGCTTTAGCATAAGAGATTAAAATAGAGAGCTCGGGTTTAGTGAGCCCTAGACCTTTCAGTTTACGCTCAGCAAGGGTTTCTTCATCGGGTAAATATTCTAATGCTCTATTTAACTTACCTGAATCTTCAAAATCGTGAATCAAGCGCACGTATTCATCCATGCCTGCTTGGCATTCACGATGTGCCAATGCAATGGCCTGAGTTTGTCGATAGTTATTGCTTAATACTAATTCCGATACGGCATCGGTCATTTCCATGAATAATTGATTGCGCTGCTTCATCGTCATATCGCCTGAGGCGACTATTTCGTTCAGCATAATTTTAATATTCACTTCATGATCTGAACAATCAACACCCCCAGCGTTATCAATAAAATCGGTATAAGAAGAGCCACCGGCTAATGCGAACTCAACTCGACCCAGCTGAGTCATACCTAGGTTACCGCCCTCCCCAATCACTTTAGCGCGCACTTGGTTACCGTTAATTCTCACCACATCGGTCGCTTTATCGCCGACATCCGCATGGCTTTCACTGCTGCCCTTGATGTAAGTACCAATGCCACCATTCCAAAGTAGATCAACGGGTGCTAACAGCAGCGCTTTGATCAATTCAGTGGGGGCAAGGTTATCTTCTTGAATATCAAAACGTACTTTCATTTCGGGGCTGATTTTTATTGATTTAGCACTCCGTGAGAATATGGCTCCACCTTTGGAAATTAACCCTTTATCATAATCATCCCACGTCGAACGCGGCATCTCAAATAAACGCTTTCGCTCCACAAAGCTCAGTGCTGAGTCGGGATTGGGATCAACAAATATGTGCATATGGTTAAAAGCTGCTGTTAAGCGAATGTGTTCTGATAGCAGCATGCCATTACCAAACACATCTCCCGCCATATCACCCACACCAACAACGGTGAAATCTTCTTCTTGAACGTTTATGCCACGTTCACGAAAATGACGCTGTACTGAAACCCAAGCACCACGCGCAGTAATACCCATTTTTTTGTGGTCATACCCAATTGAGCCACCAGAAGCAAACGCATCGCCTAGCCAAAACCCTCGCTCAACAGCTATCGCATTAGAAATATCAGAAAACGTCGCCGTGCCTTTATCGGCGGCAACCACTAAATAAACATCATCATCATCATGACGAACTACCTCTAAGGGAGGTACGACTTCACCATCTACCAAATTATCAGTCACGTCTAATAATGAACTGATAAAGGTTTTATAACAGGCGATACCTTCTTCTAACCACTCGTCACGGGTCATTTCTGGTTTCAAGTTTTTAGCAACAAAACCGCCTTTGGCGCCAACAGGTACAATCACTGCGTTTTTAACTTGCTGAGCCTTCACTAAACCCAAAACTTCGGTGCGGAAATCTTCATCTCGATCCGACCAACGTAATCCCCCTCGTGCAACTTTACCCCCTCGTAAATGCACCCCTTCTACTTTCGGAGAATAAACAAATATCTCAAACATCGGCCTAGGTAAAGGCATGTCGCTGATCTGATGAGGATCAAGTTTAAAGGAGATGTACTCTTTAGCGTGGCCATTTTCATCACACTGATAAAAGTTAGTTCGAAGAGTTGCTTTAATGAGTTCTAAATAACGACGCACTATTCGATCTTCGTTTAGCTGTTCGACACCATCAAGCGCCGCCATAATTTCGCGCTCTATCTCAGCAAACGCAAGACCTCGCTGTTCAGGTGTCCAATCGGTATGCAAGCCAAACCGTACTTCAAATGCTTTTACTAATAATCGACTAATTTCGATGTAACGGCTCAGCGTTGCGGCAATAGAGAACTCGCTGATACCAAACCGTATTTGCTTCATGTAACGCGCATAAGCACGAAGTACCGCAATTTCACGCCAGCCGATTTCAGAGCCTAGTACCAGCTTATTAAAGCCATCACTTTCGGCGCGACCATGCCAAATATTTTTGAATGTCTCGTGAAACAGACCCTTAACGGCTTGCATGTCGATGCGTTCTGCTAAGGTGTACTCTAGGAGAAAATTATGAATCCAGACCTTGCGTCCATTGTCATATTGAAGGCCATAAGGATGTTCACCAATCACTCTAAGCCCAAGATGTTCTAAAATAGGCAGGACATCTGATAACGGTAAAACATGATCAAGATTAAATAATTTGAATCGCAGTTGATTAGCGCCCTCTTCTAATTCGCGATAAAAACTCATCGCGATGCCTTTGTCAGGGTGTTCGCGCAAATCTTCAATATGCTGAATATCAGCAACCGCAGTGCGGGAACCAAAATCTTCGCGATACCCCGCAGGAAAAGCATAACGATAAATCTGGTGGTGACGATTGCCTTTTTCTTCTCCAACCTGTTCTACCAGTGCAGAGTGCAAATCATCACCCCAACTCCGAGCGGCTTGCTGAATTTTATGTTCAATCGCTTTATGGTCAACATCGCCACTTTCGCTATTTTTTAAGCGCAATACAAAATGCGTACGTGCAAGAATGGATTCAGAAAAATGAGTATTAAATTCGACAAACTGAGGATCGCAAGCTTCTTCTAAAACGTTCTGAATTTTTGTTCTTAGTTCGGTATTATAAATATCCCTAGGGGTATAAACCATGCAATATAAAAACTTGCCATAAGTGCCTTTTCGTAAAAAAGCACGCGTTTGACGGCGCTCTTGAATATTAAGAATACCCAGTGCCGTGTTATAGAGCTGCTCTGACGTCGACTGTATCAACTCATCTCTTGGATAGGCTTCTAGTATTCGGTTTATCTCTTTGCCGTTATGACTTCTTTTCTCAAAGCCTGATAATTTTTTAACTTGCTGCAATTTCTGACGAATTAACGGAATATTATTGGGGCTATCAATATAAACAATCGAAGTGTAAAGCCCCATGAATCGAACACCCCCAATCACCTCACCTTTTTCATTAAATCGTTTCACCACAATATAATCAGGGTACGCAGGACGATGAATGCGACTTACCTCACCTGATTTAAAGAAATTGATGATATTCGAACTTAAAACAAAGGCTTGAATTTCTTCTGGTAATTCTTTGAGGTTCCGACGATTATTGCTAACTTGATGATACCTAAAGCTGCCTAAATCACCGCTCTCATCACGAACGATGTAAGTTTTACCGTCTTTTTTCTCTATTGAAAATTCATCGCAACCTAAGAACGTAAAGTGATTATTGGCCAACCAAGCTAAGAAATCTTGTGACTCTTTAATTTCTTTTTTAGGTTTATCGCAGGGTAATTGACCCAGTTCATTGGACGCTCTATCAACCCGATCAATCAAAGCACCAAAATCTTCAACACAATGGCTCACTTCATTGACGATTTGCACCAAGGTTTTAGATAATTCATCCAACATTTCATTGTCAGTGTGGCGATCAACTTCAATATAAATAATCGCTTCAGCCTGGCTTTTTTCAGAAGCCTTAAATAAAGGTGACGTCGATTTTTTCTTATACTTTGCATCTCTCTCTAAGTGAGCGACACATGAATTAATGGAATGTACTGACATCTGACGACGATTCAACTCCAATCGAACCGAGTCGATTAAGAACGGCATTTCTTTTGATAATACTTCAATGACGGTGTGAGTAGATTGCCAACCGTGTGCTTCGAAGTCTGGATTAAAAACTCGTACTTTAGGATGAGCAATATTGTTATTTTGAATAAATAACCAAAATGATACCGTTGCCCCATATAAGTCTTCTGGGTTGCGGGCCTCTAAATCTGCCGACGGCGAACCTTCGTAATAAAGCTCTGCAAAAAGCTTAATTCTCTCAGCCTTCGCTTTGTCATTACGATCATCGATCAGGCGGTTCAGTGCCGTTAGATCGGGCTTATTCATTGGCTTGCCATTACTCATAAAAGCTATCCCTACAAATCTGAAAAAATCGTTCTTTACATTTAGCTTAGACTAAAGTTTTCTATTAGCATTTGATTGAGCGTAACAGAATCTCATTGATAGCGAGTGATTGAACAAATAATAATCAATTCAATCTAACCCCTCTTGTAAAGTAGTGTGAAGATGCGAACTTTTATTCCTTATCTCTGATCTTAATCATTGACCTGAGCATTTCATTCAATAAAATCTTGCATGAAATCAAATAATTACACCGCAAACAAAGTGAGCAGCAAAATGCAGCAAGGATTCAAACAACTATCGCAAGCATTGAGCGCCAACATCATTGGCCAACAGCATTTAATTGAACGGTTATTAATTGCACTGTTAGCGGATGGTCACTTATTGGTAGAAGGAGCTCCTGGTTTAGCAAAAACAAAAGCGATTAATGCTTTGGCCAATCACATTGAAGGTGATTTTAAACGCATTCAGTTTACCCCTGATTTATTACCGGGTGATATTACGGGTACAGAAATTTATCGCCCTGAAGAAGGCAGTTTCAAATTTCAACAAGGCCCCATTTTTCACAATTTAATTTTAGCCGATGAAATTAACCGTGCCCCCGCTAAAGTTCAAAGTGCCTTATTAGAAGCAATGGGGGAGCGCCAAGTGTCTGTTGGGGGCAATACCATGAAACTGGAAAAACTCTTTCTCGTCATGGCCACTCAAAACCCGATTGAGCAAGAAGGGACTTACCCATTACCTGAAGCACAGCTAGACCGCTTTTTAATGCACGTGGTGATTGGCTACCCTGATGCTGAATCGGAGCAAAAGATTTTACGTTTAGTGCGTGGTGAGGCGATGGATCATGCTCCTGTAAAAGGTGACATCATAAGCCAAGCCAATATATTTGCAGCACGCCAAGAAACCTTGAACTTGCACCTGAGTGAATCAGTAGAGCAATACATTGTACAGCTGGTTATGGCGACTCGTAATCCTGAGCAATATGGTGAAGATATGGCGAATTGGATCGATTATGGCGCGAGTCCTCGTGGCACAATCGCTCTAGAACGCTGCGCTCGTGCTCATGCTTGGTTAAATAACCGTGATTTTGTGAGCCCAGATGATGTGCAAGCCATTGCTCATGACGTACTGCGACATCGCATACTGTTAAGTTTTGAAGCAGAAGCCAGTGGCATGACCACCAACAAAGTAATCAATGAATTAATTACTCGTGTTCCGGTTGCTTAATCATGGCGCCTACTCAAGCACATAACAACAATGGCCGGTTATCAAAAGGTGCTCTCATCAGTACTGATAACTTGATCGCTATTCGTCACTTAGCAAAGCTTTTGCCCATCCATAAGCAAAAGAAAGTGTTAAATGAGATGGCGGGAGTTCATACGTCGAACCTTAGAGGTCGAGGCGTGGATTTTTCAGAGGTTCGAAGCTATCAACCTGGCGATGATATCCGTGCGATGGACTGGCGAGTCACTGCCCGTACTCAAAAACCCCACATTAAGGTATTTCGTGAAGAACGAGAACGCCCAGTAATGGTTGTCTGTGATTTACGATCGAGTATGTTTTTTGGTACACAGCATGGGTTTAAGTCTGTACTGGCGGCCGACATTGTCAGTTTATTTTCTTGGTCAGCCTTTAACAATGGCGATCGAATTGGTGCACTGCTGTTTGATGATAGCCATGAGACTGACATTCGCCCTAAACCCGGGCGAAAACAAGTGATGCATGTACTGCACGAACTCTCCCAATTCACACAACCGCAAGGTATCAATGAGCCTGATCGCCATAATCCGACAGCAAAAACCAGCCGCCTAGCCGACATGCTCCGTCATACACGTCGAGTCACTCGCCCAGGTAGCACGGTTTATTTTATTTCAGATTGGCAAGATTTTGATGCTGATTGCGAACGTCAACTGCACAAAATCAGTAAACATAACGATGTCGTTGCGATTAACATTTTTGATGCCTTTGAGCAGAATATTTTACCTCTGGGAAGTTACCCTCTAACAGACGGCAATCAACGCTTACAACTCGAATGCTATTCAAAGTCTCAAGGTTTAGAGCATCAGCAGGCTTTTGAGCGTCGCCAACAAACATTAAAACAACGAACGCTCAAGCTTGGAGTTCCACTCATTAGCTTACAAGCTAAAGATGACATTATTACAGAATTACGCATAGGGTTAGGGTTAAGCCAGATTGCCATGAGTAAAGTGCCTGCAAGTAAAATTGCGGCGAGTAAAGGTAATAAATAATGTCAACACCTAATATGAATGGTTCTCCAGCAGCCGACTTATCGCAATTAAAAGACATTCGCTTACCGAATACGATTAGTGATTGGCCAATCGCATTCGGTTGGTGGGCACTATTGGTTATTACGCTACTGTCATTGTTTGCTGCCGTATACTTTTGGCAATACTTTAAAGCTAAGAATGCGAATAAAAAAGCGGCCCTTCATTTGCTAAAATTGAAATACCATCAATTTAAAGCTAATTCAGATTCTCTCGCTTTTTTACAGCACAGTAATCAAATATTAAAACGCTATTGTCTTAAGCAGTATCCCGCAGCGGTCAGTCTTTCGGGATTAGCTTGGATAAATTTCTTAATTCGTCATAGTGAGAAAACGTTCTTCAATGAAGAATTAGCTTATGCAATAAGCGAAGGCCTTTATCAAGAACATTGCCAGTACGATGCCGATAAACTTTACAGTGCCTGCTCAAGCTGGTTAAAAAATAATAACCCCCCTGCCGCAGATAGAACAAAAAAGCATTCAATAGGACATTCAAATGATTGATTGGCACTGGCCTTGGGCATTTTTTTTACTGCCACTACCCCTTATCATTTTTTGGTTACTGCCAAAAGTTAAACAACAAGAAGCTGCGTTAAAAGTACCTAACCTTGAGTTATGGCAAACGTCTGCTCAGGTTGCTCAAGTACATACACAGCACACGTGGCCATCTTTAGTACTGCCTCTTTTATTATGGTTGGCATTATTAACCGCGCTTGCTCGCCCGCATATTCTGGGGGATGTGGTTGAACTGCCTACCTCGGGACGCGACCTAATGCTGGCAATCGATATATCAGGCAGTATGGATATCGAAGATATGAAATGGCAAGGCCGCCCCGTTAATCGTTTATTTACGGTGAAGAAAGTATTAAACGATTTTGTCAGTCAACGCCAAGGAGACCGTTTAGGATTGGTTCTGTTTGGTAGCCAGGCGTACCTACAAGCACCATTGACCTTTGATTGGCAAACAGTTCAAACATTGATGAACGAAGCTCAAATAGGTTTAGCAGGCAAAAAGACCGCTATTGGTGATGCCATTGGTCTTACCATCAAACGTTTACAGTCACACCCAGAACAAAGCCGCGTTGTTATTTTATTGACCGACGGAGCCAATACGTCTGGAGAAGTCGAGCCGTTAAAGGCAGCCGAGCTGGCGCAACAAAGTAACGTGAAAATATATACGATTGGCTTAGGCGCTGATGCAATGGAGGTCTCGAGCTTCTTTGGTACACGCCAAGTAAACCCTTCCAGAGACCTTGATGAAGCAACTCTGCAGAAAATGGCCAATATTACAGGTGGTCATTATTTTCGAGCCCGTGATAGTAAAGAGCTCGAAAAAATCTATGACATGATTGATCAACTTGAGCCTACCGAAAAAGATCCTGAGATATTTCGTCCACAAATTAATGTTTATTATTGGCCTCTTGCCATCGCACTTCTCATTAGTTTTATTATCTCACTGAAAACACTTGGGCTATTTCGTTATTTAGCTTATGCCTTTAAATCAGCCTTTCAATCTAAAGCAAACGCTAAACAAAGAGGGCCAAAATAATGGAGTTATTTTTTTCGCAATTTCATTTGTTACGCCCAGTGTGGTTATTAACATTAATGCCTGCATTAGTACTTTTTATTTTATTACTTAAGCGTCGTTTAGCCTCTGCGCGCTGGAATGGCATTATTGATGAGTCTTTAATGCCTCATGTACTTGATCAAATGCCGAGTGAACAGTCACGTTGGCCGCTGTGGTTTATTTTATTTGCTTGGGTATTTAGCAGCATTGCATTATCAGGTCCTACCTGGGAGCAATTGCCTCAGCCGGTTCAGAAAAAAGATAATGCTTTGGTGATTGTGTTAGACATGTCGTTATCAATGGCCGCACAAGATGTTAGCCCTGACCGTGCAACTCGTGCACGACAAAAAGTCATTGATATATTAAAGCAACGCAACGAAGGGTTAACCGCATTAGTCGTTTATGCTGGCGATGCTTATACCGTGACGCCTCTTACCGACGATGCTGATACCATTATTAACCTTGTCCCTGCCCTATCACCTTTCATCATGCCAGCCATGGGAAGTCGCCCCGATAAAGCATTGGCCCTCGCAGATAAGCTTATTCGCGATGCGGGCTTAACAAGGGCTCAGTTTTTATTAATGACCGACGGTATTCAAACAAAAGATATTGGCCGTATCACAAAGGTATTAGCCGATAAGAAACAACAACTGTCTATATTGACCCTCGGCACTGAAGAAGGTGCGCCTATCGCGATGCAAGAAGGGGGGTTTAAGCGCGACGGTCAAGGCAATATCGTATTACCAAAACTCGAGTTAGAGAGCATTAAACAACTGGCCGCCGATCTTAATATCCGTTGGCACCAAATGAGTTTTGATGATACCGATTGGCATTACCTACTCAACATAAACAGCTTAACGGATAAGGCATTGGACCACTCTGAAAATCAAAAGAATGTCTCTGATCAAGCAACATTGGAGCGACAATTTGATCTATGGGCTGACCAAGGTTATTGGCTTATTTTTATTGTGATTTTAATTGCCGCTTTATCATTTCGCCGTGGCTGGTTATTGTCAGTCGCATTTTTAATCACGCTGCAGCCGGAAACAAGCTATGCCAGCTTATGGGACGACGCATGGCAAACGAAAGATCAGCAAGCACAGCAATCATTTGAAAAAGACCCCGCAAAAGCGGCAGAAATGTTTGAAGATCCTAACTGGAAAGCCTCTAGTTTTTATCGCGCAGAAGACTATCAACAAGCCGTTGAGAACTTCAGTATTAATAACGATGACTCTGAAATAGAGCAAGCTGAAAGTCATTTCAATCG
>JBNMPQ010000092.1:0-9532 GCA_051276935.1 Oleispira sp.
GGCAGCGGGACTATCTTCTCGTGGTTATTTAATTAAGAAAAAGTATCCTAACGTACATTATGTTGAGGGTGATTTACCGAGCATGTCAGCCCGTAAATCTGAACTGCTGGACACGCTAGGGCGCCCTCTAGGTCATTTTACTCAGCCGTGTAATATCCTAGACGAGTCTGGGCCTCTCTCGATAGAGATGTTGTTAGGCAGTTTGGATACCACTAAAAAAACGCTAATTATTACGGAAGGTTTGGTGAATTATTTTGATTTACCTACCATTCGTAAAACTTGGGCTCGAATGGCCGTTGCGCTGAAACCCTTTCCGCAGGCACGTTATATTACCGAGGTTTATCCCAAATTAGAGCAGCATCCCTCTTATAAATATGTGAAAGTCGCCCAAAAAGTTGTGGGGTTTTTTACTCAGGGCGAATACCCGCTGCATTACAACTCTAACGAAGCCATGCAACAGGGATTTTTAGACGATGGTTTTGCTCAAGTATCAGTCACTGCACCAGAAGATTATTATGACAAACTCAATATGGTAACCAGTTCACGCCAAAGTCTAGTGCGTCTAGTGGTGGCCAGTGTTTAAAAGCACCGAACAGCATTACTGTTCAGAAAACGCCGCTAATTGCAGTGTCGTCTTCTGCTGCTTAGTTAAGCTTTGCAATAATCGTTTCTGTAATTCTTGCGACGTTTCACCCGTTGCACACGTTGCAGCGCTGGTGGACACGTTGAGTTCAGGAATAGGCTCCCAAGACTGCTGCTGTAAATTACGCTTAATACGCTCCATCAATACAATTGCACCATCATTTGGACAATGAGGTAGCAGCAAAATAAATAAATCTTCCTCTAACCGAAACACCTCATCCCCTGCACGAATAACATTACGCGCCCGGGAAGTGAATAAAGATAGAAAATTATTAATTGAACGGCGACCGTTGATATCCATCATTTGGTGGTAATCATCAATGGTAATCGCGATCAAACTAATAGGATCATGGGAGTTTTCACTGCGACTGATTTCACGGTCAAGGGTATGGTAAAAGTGACGCTTATTATAAGCACCGCTGACTTGGTCGGTTAATGCTAAGCGACGCAGCGAGTTTTGTTTAACTTGAGTTAAATACGCAAAACACCAAGTAGACCCCAGAAATAAAGAATAATTAGTACCTGCGCGTAAGCCCTCTTGCCAACCAAGTTCACTCCACACAATGGATGACGTGATGATTGTAATAACAATGTTAATAACCGTGGCGTTTAGAATCGGCAAGCAAAAGAAACTAAATAACGGCAAAGCATACAAATAATGCGTCATAAGTGCCGGATAATCAGCTAGCTGATACAGTGCCAGTGAGGCGAGTAAAACAATTAACATATGATGTACCCAAAGAGACGGGGTACGATCACGATTAATATACAAAAAAATAGCACTGAACAAAAATGCAGGCACACCAATGGCATTTGATAAAACCAAAAAATACAATCCTTGGCGGTATTGATCAAGCATTAGGATGCAAATAGCAAAAGCTGCAAGGGTATATAAAATGATTTGAATGCGCAGTGTTAACTGTTGCTGTTCCATTAGTTCGACGCCTCTAATTGAGAAGCCGCACGTTTTAATAAACTGTAGCTATCATCTTCAGGGCGATAGATTGCCATTTTTATTAAGAAATTATTTTGTGCTACATGACGAGTCTTACTAATAAATGCCATCAAGTTTTCACACAACTTCTCGCCGTCTTCTTGAGTACTGTTGGGCATCATAACGACAAAATCATCACTGTTTAAACGGTAGCACGTATCGAACTCACGAATTCTAGATTGCAAGCGATGTCCCGCATTCGCCATTCTATTTTCATACTCTTCCGCTTTTAATTGCTGCCAAGTCGTAGGTAATCGCATCGTGATTAATACCAAGCCAGTGCGTTGACGATCGGCCCGAGTAATTTCTTTACTCATATTGTGATGAAATTGATTCTCGTTATACACCTGAGTCAAAGGGTCGGTATTAATCAGATTGGACAGCATCATATTGCTGCGCTCATTGACTAGTGCGTAGACCAGCGAAAATGAATAACATGCGGTATACGTAAACAACAACTGTAAGCGAATAAAGCTATCGAAATTATTCAGCACCACTAAAAATATAACGGCGCTGTAAGTCAGCGTAATATAGTTTGCGATATTAAATGGAAATAAGAAAAATACATAAATAGGGAAAAAATACACCCAGTGCGCAACATAGCTCTCCTGCTGCATACCAAAAATAGTAAAGAAACCCAATAAAATGGTCAGCGTCCACTCAATATAAGGTGCTGTACGTTTTTTTCTCCGCAGTAATAGATAGCTGGCATAAATAACCAATAATGCAGCAAAGCTAGCAGCGACCAAGGCAAAGACTTGTTCCTCCTTTATATAGTCTAAAAGCGCAATAATACTGAGAGCAAAAGCCGCTAATAAACAATAAACGATTTTCACTTGCAGGATGATAACTTGCTGAAGGGCAGGTTTTTCCATAAACGACGGGACAACTTGTAGAATTCAATTGCCTTAAGTGTAGTGGCAATCGAAGGATAGTTGCAAATAAGAGTGGATGAAGAAACCTTTTCTTCACTGTATACTGAAGCCAATAAAATCAGTTCACATGCAAAGAGAACGATGATGGAAATCCAGCAGTATATGCAAACCCTAGGTCAGCAAGCGCGCCAAGCGTCTCGAGCGATGGCTCGTGCGACCACGGGCATTAAAAACCAAGCATTGTTAAATATCGCTGCACACATTGAAGCAAGCCGCGAAGCACTGAAGCAGGCTAATGCTAAAGACATGGCCCGGGGTGAAAAAAATGGCCTAGACGCTGCGTTACTTGATCGTCTTGAGCTTACCGATGGCCGTATCGATATCATGCTAGAAGGTCTAAAACAGGTTGCGGGTCTAGCCGACCCTGTGGGTGGCATTACCGATTTGAACTATCGCCCAAGTGGTATTCAAGTGGGTAAAATGCGGGTGCCGTTAGGCGTGATTGGCATTATTTACGAGTCGCGTCCAAACGTGACCATCGAAGCGGCTAGTCTGTGTTTAAAATCGGGTAACGCGACCATTTTACGGGGTGGTTCTGAAGCCATTGAATCTAATCAAGCCTTAGCGATTTGTATTGCGGATGGTCTTAAAGAAGCCGGTTTGCCTACAGAAGCGGTGCAAGTCATCGAAACCACCGACCGAGCTGCGGTGGGTGAAATGATTACCATGCCTGAATACGTCGACGTTATCGTTCCTCGAGGTGGTAAAGGACTCATCGAACGCATTAGCCGCGATGCTAAAGTCCCTGTTATTAAACACCTTGATGGTATCTGTCACGTTTACATTGATGACCAAGCCGATTTCGCCAAAGCAACGAATATTGCCATCAATTCAAAAACCCATCGCTATGGTACCTGCAATACCCTAGAGACCTTATTGGTTCACGAGAGTATTGCTGACCAAATACTACCTGACTTAGCCGCTGCTTATACTGCGCTAGACGTTGAACTTCGCGGTTGTGAAAAAACCATGGCAATCTTGCCTGTGGCCATCGCTGCAACGCCAGAAGATTGGGATACCGAATACCTAGCGCCTATTTTAGCGATTAAAATCGTCGCAGATTTAGACCAAGCGATTGACCATATTAATGCTCATGGTTCGCATCATACCGATACCATCGTGAGTGAAAATTATACAAAGTCTCGTCGTTTTTTAGTTGAGGTGGATTCAAGCTCGGTGATGATTAACGCTTCAACCCGTTTTGCAGATGGTTTTGAATACGGCCTAGGCGCTGAAATTGGTATTTCAACGGATAAAATTCATGCTCGTGGCCCTGTAGGCCTCGACGGCTTAACCTCACAGAAATATGTGGTGTTAGGTGATGGCGAAATTCGTAAATAGTTCATTTAAAAATTATCTAAGACGATTGACTGATGACTAAGCACATCGCGATATTAGGCGGCACCTTTGACCCAATTCATATAGGCCACTTACGCATGGCCATAGAATTGCGGTTGGTGGGCTTCGATGAAGTTCGTCTAATTCCCAATAACGTACCGCCGCATCGTGAACAGCCTAAAGCCAATGCTGAACATCGCTTAGCCATGGTACAGTTGGCGTGCGAACATCTTTCGCAATCAGGAATCGTGGTTGACGATATCGAACTGAAGCGTGATCAGCCTAGCTACAGTGTCGCGACGTTAGAACTATTAAGACAGCAGTTGCCAAAAGACACGGCATTAAGTTGGGTGATTGGTGATGATGCTTGGGATTCTCTTCATAAATGGCACAGAATTGAAGCGTTTTTACCGCTCGCAAACCTAGTGATTGTCAACCGAGGTCATGAAAATCAGTTCTCAGTTGATACATTACAAGGCCAATGGTTGAAACAACACGCCACAGAGCTGGATAATTTGTTAGAATGCACAAACGGAAAGCTAATTCGCCTTAATTGGCGCTTATTAGATGTATCTGCAACGTATGTGCGCCGCTTATTAGCGCAAAACCTCGGGGCTCAATTATTAACCCCAGATGTTGTTTTAAATTACATAGCAGAATACCAACTTTATAAACTTGACTGAAAGCGATAGCGAAGACTCAATGCAAACTGAAGAAATTAAACAATTAGTTATCAACTCTTTAGAAGACCTAAAAGCCAAAGACATCACAGTGATTGATGTACGCGGACGTACGTCGGTAACTGATTACATGATCTTAGCGACAGGCACGTCTAAAAAACACGCCCAAGCCGTGTGTGACAACGCGTCTACCGAAGCTAAAGCAAAAGGCTTAAAGCCACTGGGTGCTGAAGGTCGTGATTCATCTGATTGGATGCTATTGGACTTAGGCGATGTGATCCTACACGTTATGACCGAGCAAGCGCGTAACTTCTACGATCTAGAGCGCCTATGGGGCGAGCCTAACGAAGATCAAAGTGCAGAAAAAAGTGCAGAGCAACGTGCTGAATAATCGATAAAACGATCTTACAAAAGAATAATATTCGATGAAACTCCGTCTATTGGCCGTGGGTCAAAAAATGCCGTCCTGGGTAGAGCAAGGTTATAAAGAATATGCCAAGCGCCTACCTTCCGACTGCAATTTAGAGCTGGTGGAGTTAGCCAGTGGCCACCGAGGCAAAAGCACCTCAGTGGCCAAGGTTAAACAGCAAGAAGGTGAAATGCTGTTAAAAGCGATCAAACCTCAAGAATGGGTCGTTGCGCTGGATGTAAAAGGTAAGCCTTGGAGTACCGAACAGCTAAGCGAGCAATTAACCCACTGGCGTATGGATGGAAAAGACATCTGCTTGTTGATTGGTGGACCTGATGGCATGAGCGACGAAGTGATGGCGCGTGCCAATCAGCGTTGGTCATTATCAAATTTAACCTTGCCACATCCCCTTGTCCGTATTGTAATGGCAGAGCAGGTTTATCGCGCTTGGACGATACTGCAAGGTCATCCTTATCATAAATAAGACCAACTCAATAATTAGCAAGCAATAAGAAAGCGAGAAGTATGGATGTGGGGCAATTCGTTCAGAAATAAAATGGCAGAACAAAGACTGTTCCGCAGCCGTGCCATCTTCATGACGATCGTTATCTTTACTTTACTTTCTGTACTCGCCGGACGCATTGCATTTTTGCAAATCGTTGAGCATCAAAAATACCAAGACCTTTCTGAAAATAATCGTATCCAGCTGAGACCCATCGCGCCTAACAGAGGTCTAATCTACGATCGTAATGGTGTATTGCTTGCGGAAAACATACCAAGCTATAGCCTTACCTTAGTAAAAGAGCGGGTTAGCGATGTTGACAAAACCCTCGCGTATTTAAAAACCCTCATCGACATTAGCGAGCGTGACGAAGAACAGTTTCGCAAGCGATTAAAATACAGGCGCCGCCCGTACGAAGCGATTGTCGTTAAATATCAGCTCGACGAAGATGAAATTGCCAAGGTCATGGTTAATCGTTTTTATCTGCCCGGTATCGATGTTGAAGCCCGTTTAATTCGCCATTACCCTGAAGGGAAAATATCGGTTCACGCCCTGGGATACGTGGGTCGTATCAACGAAAAAGAAACCCAGCGACTCGATAAAAAACAATACAGCGCCACCAAACACATTGGCAAGCTAGGCATAGAAAAACGCTACGAGAGCGAACTGCATGGACAGGTTGGCTATCAAAAAGTAGAAACCAATGCCCGCGGCCGAATCTTACAGGTAATTGAACAAGTTGATCCGGTGCCTGGCAAAGACTTAGTCTTGCATCTTGATCAGCGTTTACAAAAAGCGGCGGCAAAAGCGATGGAAGGCTATCGCGGTGCGGTTGTGGCGATTGATGTGGCGACGGGGGGTATTTTAGCTCAATACAGCAACCCCAGTTATGATCCTAATTCGTTTGTGACGGGCATCTCGCATAAAGAATATTCAGGCTTACGAAACAACCTTGACCTGCCTTTGTTCAACCGTGCAATACGCGGACAATATCCACCTGCCTCTACCTTAAAGCCCTTTCTTGGTTTGTCTTTTTTAGAAAGTAATGCGGTTACTTGGCAAGACCAAGTAGAAGACAATGGTTGGTATCAGCTAGAAAATGATGATCGACTCTACCGTGATTGGAAGCGTACTGGCCATGGTCGGGTTGATCTTCATCGGGCCATTGTGGAATCGTGCGACACCTATTTTTATGACGCGGCTTTTAAAACCACCATCGATAATATTTCACCCTTTTTAGGGAAATTTGGTTTTGGTAAAAATCTTGCGTTTGATGTTCCTAATGCGTTATCGGGTTTATTACCTGATCGCGAATGGAAAAAGAAAAACCGTCGACGCTCTTGGTATGCGGGTGATACGTTGAATCTCGGCATTGGGCAAGGCTTTATGCTAGCGACCCCCTTGCAACTGGCCACGGCCACCGCGATGCTAGCAGGTAAAGGTGAATGGCACACGCCGCGTCTAATGGACACTTTAGCGGGGAACCCCATCATTAATGACAGCAAGGCGCTCGATAATATTATTTTAAAAGACCCAAAAAACTGGGACAAAATGTTTGATGCAATGGCCGATGTTATTTCTGGTTCGCGAGGCACTGGGCGATCATTAAGCCGTAACCTGAGTTTTACCATGGCGGCAAAAACCGGAACATCACAGGTTGTGAGTATTGCTCAAAATGAAGAGTATGATTCAGAAACCATGGCAGAACGAAATCGTGACCACGCTTTATTTATTGCGTTCGCACCCGTAGAAAACCCCGCCATTGCGATCGCCGTTATTGTAGAAAATGGTGAATCAGCAGGAAGAACTGCGGGCCCCGTTGCGAAAGCGGTTATGCAAGAATATCTGTTAGGAGCAGAAGGCTAATGGCAGGAACAGATTTTAGTCACCAAATGCATGTCTCTGATGCGAACCAAGCAGGCTTTCAGCGCAGTAAACTATTGTTTGCGCGTTTTCACCTCGATTTGCCTTTGTTTTTATTATTGATCGTATTGTGCGTAACAGGGCTTCTAATACTTTACAGTGCCAGTGGCCAGGATTTAGCCATGGTTCAAAAGCAGGCAATACATTATTTCATCGGATTTACTGTGCTGCTGGTCGCGGCACAAATTCCGCCGAGGGTGTATCAAATATTAGCGCCTTGGGCATATATAGTCGGCGTGCTGGCATTAATTGGCGTTTTGGTGCTGGGTGTTTCAGGTAAAGGCGCGCAGCGTTGGTTAGCGATACCGGGTTTGCCACGTTTTCAGCCTTCAGAATTAATGAAGTTGGCCTTACCCCTATTAATTGCTTGGTATATGGCAACAAAAGGCTCACCGCCTAAATTATTTACCTTGGCAAAAGCTGTGGTATTAATTGCAATCCCTTTGGTATTAATTTTAAAGCAGCCTGACTTAGGTACCTCTATCTTAATCGGTACGTCTGGGTTGTTGGTATTGTTCTTTGCAGGCATTCCTTGGTGGTTAATTTTTTCGATGATCAGCATTGTTGCTGCCTGTGCACCCCTAATGTGGTTCTTTGTTATGCACAGCTACCAGAAGCAACGTGTATTGACTTTTTTGAATCCTGAGAGTGACCCATTGGGCTCTGGCTGGAACATCATACAATCAAAAACAGCGATTGGTTCTGGCGGTATCGAAGGAAAAGGATGGATGCAGGGAACGCAATCGCAATTGGAGTTTCTACCAGAGAGTCATACCGATTTTATTATTGCAGTTTTAGCAGAAGAATTAGGACTGATTGGCGTATTGTTATTATTAATCTTATATTTTTCAATAATAATTCGTGGCTTATATATGGCGGCTCGGTGTAAATTATTATTTAACCGCTTACTATCCGGTAGCCTAATTATAACGTTCTTTATCTATGTGTTTGTAAATATAGGTATGGTAAGCGGATTACTGCCAGTGGTTGGAGTACCATTGCCTTTAGTAAGCTGGGGTGGTACATCGGTGGTCAGTTTATTAGCAGGGTTTGGGGTCATGATGTCGATGTATACTCATGATGTTAAATAAAGCAGTATACGTCGAACGCCACAAAAGAAAGTGTGAAAAGAACAGTGAAGCGGATAGGGCATGCCGTCATTATAGTCATCAAGTTACATCAGTATTAGGGAAAACATTGTGAAGAAAATTGCATTACTTGTTAGCGCTTGCGCAGTATTAATAACCGCAAACGTTGCCAACGCAGGGTACGACCAACATGAACGATTTAATGAATTCGCTAAAGAATTAGAAGCTGAGCACGGAATCAAACCCGCACAAGCTAAAATTTGGTTGTCACAAGCTGAACGTTTAGAATCGGTATTAACGGCGATTTCACGCCCTGCAGAAAAAACCAAAACATGGGCCGACTATCGCAAGATTTTCTTAACTGAAAAACGTATCAATCAAGGTAAGCAGTTCTTAAAAGACAATAGTGAACTATTAGAAAAGGCTGAAAAAGAGTTTGGCGTACCCAAAGAAATAATCGGTGCGATCATTGGCGTAGAAACTTATTACGGGCAGCGCCAAGGTAATTATCGAGTCTTAGATTCATTATCAACACTGGCCTTTGATTACCCAAAGCGCTCATTGTTTTGGCGTGAACTAAAAGAATTTTTCGTCTTGAGCCAAGAGCAAGGCGTAGAGCCGGGTGACATTAAAGGTTCTTACGCAGGCGCCATGGGTTATGGACAATTCATTCCCAGCAGCTACCGTTACTACGCCATCGACTATGACGGCGATAATAAAAAAGATTTATGGACCAATAAAGCAGATGCCATTGGCAGCGTTGCAAACTACTTTAAGCGTCATGGCTGGAAATCAGGTGAAGAGGTTACACAGCGCGTTCGAGTTAAAGGTAATAAATACGAAGAGGCCGTTAACGATCGCTTAAAACCAAAATGGACAGCGGGCGAACTAAAGGCTTTGGGCGTTACCCCCACCAAAGACATTGCCGACGATGCCAGCGCAACCCTAGTAAAACTTATGGGTGAACATGGCGCTGAGTTTTGGTTAGGTAACCATAACTTCTACGTGATTACACGCTACA